>CAZGQB010000343.1:0-2763 GCA_964527055.1 uncultured Sulfuritalea sp. | reverse complement strand
CCCGGCGCCGGATCGGTGACAAACCCGATCCGCGTCAGGCCGGCTTTCGCCGCCGCACTCATGACCAGGGCCACGCTCTCGTAGCGCGCATTGCTGTCGGCGCGGATATGCAGTTCGGGTTGCGGCTGCTGTTGCGCCGCCGCCGCGAAGCGCGGCCCGAGGTCGGCGAGCGTCAGCTTCTCGCCGTTCCAGAACAGGTCGCCGTCCTCGCGAATGCCGAATTCGATGTGCTCGGGCTTCGTGATGTTCGCGCTGGAGGATGCCTTGGGCAGGTCGATCCTGACCGAGTGCGTCAAGAGCGGCGCAGTGACGATGAAAATCACCAGCAACACCAGCATCACATCCACCAGCGGCACCACGTTCATGTCGGCCATCGGCGTCTGGTGGCCGCGTCCGTTGAAACTGCCGATCGCCATCTCAGTTCCTTCGCGCCGGCGCGCCGACCGTGGTCAACACGTAGAGATCGTGGGCGAAGGCATCCAGCCGCGCCAGCCACATGCGGTTGCGACGGTTGAAGGCGTTGTAGGCGAGCACCGCGGGGATCGCCACGGCCAGCCCCAGCGCGGTCATGATCAGCGCCTCGCCGACCGGGCCGGCAACCTTGTCCAGCGTGCCCTGGCCGGAGAGGCCGATCTGCACCAGCGCATGGTAGATGCCCCACACCGTGCCGAACAACCCGACATAGGGCGCCGCCGAACCGGCCGAGGCCAGCACGGTGAGGCCATGCTCGACGCGCGCCGCTTCCTGGTCGATGCCGTTCCTCAGCACGCGGGTCAGGAACTCACCGAGACCGCCGGCCGCGGCGAGCTTGTGCGGACTCTGCCCCTCGCAATCGCCGGCCGCCTGCAGGGCCTGCCGCGCCAGTTCGGCAAAGGCGTTATCGACGGGTTGCTCGGCCAGCGCGCGACTCACGTCCTGCAGGGATGGCGCATCCCAGAAGCCGGCCAGAAAATTCGCGGCCCGCCTTTGTGCCAGGGTGTTGGCAAGGGCCCGTGTCACGATCAGATACCAGCTCGCCACCGAGAGCAACAGCAATGCCGCGAGCACCAGCCGGCCGACGCCGTCGGTGTGGGCGAGAAAATGGGCGAAGCCGAGTTCCTGGTGCATGGTTCAGTTTCCTTGCAGGACGAATTTGAAGGGTTGCAGGGCGACGGCGCGCACGGCCTGGCCGTCGCGTTGCGCCGGATTACAGCGCCAGGCTTTCACGGCGGCCAGCGCGGCGTCATCAAGCCGCGCAAAACCGCTGCCGGTGGCGATCCGGGCTGAACTGACGTGGCCCTGTTCGTCGAGCTCGACACGCACTACCGTGATACCGGCCTCGCCCATCCGGCGCGACAGCGGCGGATAGCCGGGTGCCGCGCGATCGGGGCAGGACACCGACAGTTCGGAATCCAGAGTCACCGGTCCGACCGGCTTCGGCACCGGGGCCGGTGGCGCCTCGATTACGGGGGCGGGCGGTGGCAGCGCAGCGACATATTCAGCAGGCGACAGCGCAGGCGCGGCGGCGACCAATTGCCTGGGCTGCAGCTGCGCCACCGCGCGGGGCTTGGGTGGATGCGGCATGGACGGTACTTCCGCCTTCGGCGCCGGCGGGACGATGACGTTGGCGAACAGGGTCATCGCCTCCTGCGGACCCGGTAGCAGCCGGTACTGCCACAGGCCCCACAGGGCGGCCGCATGCAGGGCCAGCACCAGCAGAAGCCCGGCAAGTTTGTCCCATGCCGGCCGAAACAGCATCCCGATCGCTTGCTCAGGGCCGCAGGAAGGCGCGCAGGAGATTGGCCTGCAGATCGATCAATGCTTGTGTTCCGGCTCCGCCTTGGCGGGCGTCGTCAGCGGCCTGACCGCAGCCTTGATCTCGACCGTGCTGCGCTTCCTGTCCTTGCCTTCGACGACCAGCGTCACTGGCACGGTGGCGCCTTCCTTCATCTGCTCCTTGAGGTCCATCAGCATGACGTGGTAGCCGCCGGGCTTGAGCTCGACTGTCTTGCCGGCGGGCAGGTCGAGGCCCTTGATGGCGCGCATTTTCATGACATCCTTTTCCATGACCATTTCATGGACCTCGACCACGCCGGCGATCGGCGATTTGGCTTCGACCAGGCGCGCGTCCTGGGCCGAGGTGATCTGCATGAACGCACCGGTGGCCTTTTGCGCCGGGACGGTGGCGCGCACCCAGGGGTCCTTGACGGTGACCTGGGCCATGACGGGAAAGGCGGCGAACATCAGTGCGGCGAGAGTGATGCGTTTCATGTGGACTCCTTGGGTAGGGTGGCGGGGCGTTGCGGTAAGGGGTGGCTAGGCGACGGCAGGTTCGGCGGCGACCAGCATCAGTCCGTGGCGGCGATCCTGGCGCTGCAGGATGCCGAGCCGGCGCAGGCGGCTCATGGCGCGCGAGACGGTCTCTTCGGTGAGGTTGGTGATCGCCGCCATGTCGCGCAGCTCGGGAATGGTGATTTCCCGGCGGCCGTCGTCGCAATACCGCGCCAGCAGCAAACACAACTGGCGAACGCGCTCGAAGGCTTCACCGGCACGCCGGGCCAGCGCGTCCGCGGCGCGGCGCTCGGCGGCCGCCAGCGTCTTGAGCAGGCTCTCGCCGGACAGCGCCTTGTCCGCGGCGAGCCAGGGTTCCAGTTCGCAGTCGCCGATCGCGCTGGCGGTGAAGCTGTAGGTGCCGTAGAGCAGGGTTTCGGCGCCGATCACGTCGCCGCACAAGGCCAGGCCGGCGTAATGGCTGCCCGCGGGGGTGACGCGGTCGAGACGCAC
>CAZGQB010000342.1:0-2765 GCA_964527055.1 uncultured Sulfuritalea sp. | reverse complement strand
TGCGCGAGGTGGCTCTTGCCGGTGCCCGGCGGCCCGAGGAAGAGCGCGTCCTCGCGCTGCGAGACGAAGCGGCCGGTCGCGAGCTCGAAGACGAGCGTGCGGTTCATCTTCTTGTTGAAGTCGAAGTCGAACGCGTCGAGCGTCTTTCCCGGCTCGCGGAAGCAGGCGAGCTTCACGCGCCTCTCGAGGAGACGGTCCTTCCGTCGCACGAGCTCGTCGTTCACGAGCGACGAGAGAAAGTCGAGCGGCGGCATCTTCTCTGCCTGGGCCTGGACGAGGCGCGTCTCGAGGGTGGCGGCCATCCCTGAGAGACGGAGCTGACGGAGCGAGCGGTCGATTTCGATGCGATTCACGAGGGAGTCTCCTTCTGCGCGAGTTGGTTGACCAGGTCTCGGTAGTGGGTGAGTTCGCGGATGAGCGGGTCGACCTGCCGCAGCGTGAGCGGCGCAGGGCGCCGGCGTTCGAGGTACTGGCGCACGAAACGGTAGGTCGCGGCGCCGCCCGCGAGGGCCGCGGCGCACGCGTCGTCGAGGGCGACGGAGCCGACCTTCTTCGCGAGCGAAAGGACGCCGAGGACGCGCCTCGCGCCGAGGTCACCCTCGCGGCGGTGGATCGTCTTGCAGAGCTCGCCGACGTGCCGGCCGGTGAGGTCGGCGCGCGAGAGGACCTCGAGGAGGCCCATGGGCGTCCGCTTCGAGCGGTGGTCCTCTCGCAGGCGGTGCAGCCCTCGGCGCTGCCGGTCGTGCTCGACGAGGAGCTGGCCGGTCCTCGGGTCGAGGAGGCGCACGCGCCGCTCGTCCCAGCGGACGGGGAGCCGCGCGCCGATCAGGCCCGGCGGCGCGCCGTAGTAGGCGCCCTCGACCTCGACGCAGCCGTCGAGGTGCACCGTCCTCTCTCCGAAGCTGTAGTACCGGAACGGCTCGATCGGCAGCGGCAGGAGCGACGGCCGCTCCTCCTCGAACATGGCCGCGACCTGGCGCTTGGTCGTCCCGTGGATCCGCGTGTCGGCCCAGCGCTCCTCCCAGCGGTCGAGGTACGCCTGCGCCTCCTCGAGGCTCTCGAAGCGCTGCCCTCGGAGCGGCGTCCTTTGGGCATGCCCGACGCCCGACTCGACCTTGCCCTTCCGGTCGGGGTCGCGGACGCGGCACGGCAGCGCCGTGACGCCGTAGTGCGCGAGGACGTCGCGGAAGAGCGGGTTCAGGACGGGGTCGAAGATGTCCGCCTTCAGGACGCCCTCTCGGAGGTTGTCGAGGACGACCGTCCGAGGCGCCCCGCCGAGCCGCTGGAACGCCTTCTCGTGGAGCTCGGCCCAGACCCTCGTGCTCGAGCGGTGGACGAGCAGGCGCACCGACTTCCGGCTGAACCCGAGCGTGAAGACGAAGAGCCGCGTGCGACGGTACTTTCCCGCCTCCGGGTCGCGGACGAGCGGCCCCGTACCGTAGTCGACCTGCCCTTCGTCACCGGGCGCCGTCACGATCCGCGGATGCGCGTCGGGCACGGTCCGGCCCCGGACGGTCCGCACGAACCGCTTCACGCTCGCGTAGCTGCGTCCGAAGCCGTGATCGTCGACCAGGTCCTGCCAGATCGCCTTGGCGTTCCGGCCGCGGCGGAGGGCCGCCTCGATCGCCTCGCGCCACGGCTCGCAGGCGCTCGCGACCCCGCGCACGTCCGCCGCAGCCGGCTTGAGGTCGGGGGTCACCTCTTTGGCCGGATTTGGCGTCCCCGGCCCCCGCGAGTCGGGGGACGGGTCTATGGCCGGTTTCGCCATCCGGCCCCAGCGGCCCGGCGCGCGCACTCCGATACCGGCCGCCTTCAAGTACGAGCTGGCCGTCTCCCGGCGGACGCCCGTCGTCTCCTCGATCCGGCGCAGGGTCCAGCCAAGCCGGCCCAGCGCAAGGACTTGCTGCTTCTTCTCGTCGCTCAAGACGTTGCTCATGCGGCGAGGAGAGACGATCCTCTCCCTGGCCGCGTCAACGTCCCGGTGCGTTCAACTCCGTTGGCCGGTTTTCAGGTGTCCCCGTATGGCCGGTTTTGGGCGTCCCCCGAGGAGAAGGAGAGGGAGTCACGCCGTGCCCTCTGCGCGAGCAAGTCCGGAGCCATCGCGCCTGAGAGAAGCTCGGCAAGGTCTCGCGCTTGACGTTCGAGTTCGCGCCGAACGACCGCGCTTTGTTCTACGAGGGTCCAATCACCGGTCGCGACGGTCGCCCGGACGGCGGGATCGAGGAGCACGTACGCTTCAGCGAACTCGTGGACTCGGTTAGCAGCAGCAACGGCATCCGTAGCTTCCCCGCGCAAGGCTGCGCAGGAGACGGCGAAGAAGACCGAAGCTGCCGCGTGCTCTGCGAAGGCCACGTTCGCACCCCAGTCTGAGTCGACGCCAGGGTCGGGGATTCCTCTTCGACACGACTCGACGGCTTCCTCGATCTCGGCGTTCGAAGTCCCCTCATGTTCGCAGGCGATCCGCCATGCGAGCGAGAGACCCCGGGCGTGATTCGCAAGCCTCCGCTCGAACCTCGGGACGAGTGCTGTACACGCGCAGAGCGCTCGCTCGGCGGCTGCTGCGGCGAAGGCGACTCGGCCTGACGGAGCAAGTGCCCCGACACGCAGCATGAAGTCGTCGCGGTGCATGGTCGAGCCTTCACCTATCGAAACGTTGCGGGGCGCGCACGCTGGCAAGCGGCCCCGGGCGGCACGCAGGAGCGCGCGGCGCCTCCCGCGAGGGGACAACGGCGGGGCACGGGACAGGGGATCGGGCTCGAGCCTGG
>CAZGQB010000341.1:0-2767 GCA_964527055.1 uncultured Sulfuritalea sp. | reverse complement strand
AGACGGATATCCCGCTCTTGCGATGACTTGTCACCGCCGGCCAGCAGGACAATGAACATCTCTGGCCAGCGAACCACTTGGCGTAGAATCCTTTCGCGGCGGTGTCACGGTAGGCGAATCGTGGAGGGGTGTCTGTAGGAAACGTCTGATGTTTGGCGCGACAGTCACCAGACGCAACGCAAACCTGCCACTTGCTGCAGTTGGTGATCAGCGGTGACCAGGGTGGCGTTCAAGACCAGTGCGGTCGCACCTATGATCCTGTCCGCAGGGCCGCCGTGCATGAATCGCTCGTCCTGTGACGCTTCCGCAATTGCCGGCGTTATGGGTTGCACCAGTGAGCCGCAGGCACGCGTCAGCAGGTCAAGGAACTCCGCCATGCTGACGCCCACGCTGAATCGCCCTTTCTTCAGCAACATGGCGATTTCCCCGTATGAGATGTCGCAGAACATCAACGTGTCGTGCTCGAACGCCGTTTGGATATGACGACGCGAGGCCGCGCCCAGTTTGTCGGGCTGGAGGCACCACCAGATCAGCGCATGCGTATCACAGATTGTTTTCATCGGCGTTCCAGGACGTTTCGTCCGTTGGCGAGATGATGTCGCCAATATGCGCGGCCGTGCCCAGCTCACGCAGGCGCGCCAAAGCCTTTTCGCCTTCGTCGTGCTGGGGGCCCAGGCAGCCGACAACCCGGCCATTCAGTTTGATCTGGATTGATTCACCCTGCTCGACGCGCTGCAGGTACTCGAACAGGTGCCTGCGCAGTTCGGTGGCGGTGATTTGCTGCATGTCCTGCTCCGCGGGCTTGATATGTACATAAAAAATGTACATGTGAAGGCGCGAGCGATCAATTCGCGTGGATCGGACGGTCCAGAGCCACAATCGCCATGGCGGTAATCCTGGCCGACACATGGCGGATTGGTAAATCGCCGCGCAGCGTCTTGAGCGATGCGCCCAAATGGAACCATAATGGTTTCACATTGGATGGAGAGCGCCATGCCCACAACCCTGACATTGAAGAATATCCCCGATGCCGTGTACGACCGCTTGAAGCGTGCCGCGCAGATGCACCGGCGTAGCTTGAACAGCGAAGCCATTGTGTGCCTCGAGAGGGTGCTACTGCCAACCAAAATGATGCCGAGCGAGCGAATTGCCCGGGCTCGCGAACTGCGAGCAGCCTTGCCTGCGGGCAAGTTCCGCGCACGCGACATTGATGCTGCGAAGCGCGAGGGCCGGCCGTGATCGTGGTCGACTCGAATGTGATCGCGTACTTGTATTTGCCGGGCGAGTATTCGGCCGCAGCTGAAGCGTTGCTCGAGCAGGATTCCGGTTGGGCGGCTCCTATCCTTTGGCGCAGCGAGTTCCGCAATATCCTGGCGGGGTATATGCGACGCAAGGCTATCTCGTTCGAGCAAGCGAACAGCCTGCAGCGAGAAGCAGAAAGCTTGCTGGAAGGGGCGGAGTTCGAGGTCGAATCCTCCGCTGTATTGGAACTCGTGCGGGACAGCGACTGCTCCGCATACGACTGCGAATTCATTGCTCTCGCGATGAAGCTCGACACGAAACTCGTCACCATGGACAGGAAGCTGTTGCGAGCATTTCCGACGCGAACCATTGCTCTGTCCGCGGGCCGCGATTGAGCTCGGCGGCGGCCGGTGAGGAGTGAAGCGAGGAGTGCGACGTGGGCTGGGAACGCCTGCAACCGCCATGGCAGTCATCCTGGCCGGCACATGACAGCGTGGTCTGGTTCGGGCCGGGTCCCTGGCCGCCCGCCTCGTCCTGAGGCTCTCCGTCCATGGAATGCCGCGAATCCTTTCGCGGCGATTTCACGGTAGGTGAATAGTGGTGGAGTTGCGAACGACGCTGGCGTTGGCCTGAGAGGTAGTGATGCAGGGCTCGGAGGGTAACCGGACGTGCCGGATAGGTGCTGTTAAAAGCGCTGTTAAAGGCTCCGATATCAGGTGTTAATATGCCGATCTATTGGATCCGGAGGCATCGAACATGCGTGCGAAATTTTCCGAAGACGTCATTCCGCTTTCTGACCTGAAGGTCAATCCCGGGCGGGTCGTGAAGCATGCTACCGAGGCGCACCGGCCCGTACTGTTGACCAGTAGGGGGCGCGGCGTTGCGGTCATGCAATCGGTGGCTGAATTCGAAAAGGCAGAGGAGGAGCGTGCATTCATGCGCGCTGTGCTGGCTGGGCTTGCCGATCTGGAAGCCGGCCGGGAACTCTCCCGGGATGAAGTCGCAGAGCGGCTTGGTCTGGCGTAGGGCAATGCGGGAATTCACGATCAGCTTTGCTGAGTCTGCGGTTGCGGACCTGGAAGCGATCAGGATCTGGTATGCGGAGCAGGGCGTGCCCGAGATCGGGGTTCGCATGCTCGAGGAAATCCTTCGGCGTGTCGAATCGTTACAGCGGAACCCGGATATTGGCAGGATCGTGCCCGAATTCGATCAGCCATGGCTGCGGGAATTGATTTACCCTCCATTTCGTATCGTGTACCGACGTGAGGCCACGCGTTTACGCATTGTTCGGGTGTGGCGTAGCGAACGATTACTCTTGCTTCCCGACCGGGATTGACCGCTCTTCGAGAACTGCCTGGTGCCGAATGTCGGCACGTGCAGTTCACAGCCGTCAATCGATCTCCAGCTTCTCGATGCGGCAGCGCAGCGGAACGTCATGCCCAGGCGCTTGGCGACGACTGGCAGGAGCACGCGGGTGATCAAGGGTGGAGCGCGCATCCAGAGCCACAACTGCCATGGCAGTCAT
>CAZGQB010000340.1:0-2774 GCA_964527055.1 uncultured Sulfuritalea sp. | reverse complement strand
GCCATCACGTCCTGACCTTACTGAACGGCGAATTCTGAACGGCGAAAAGAATCCGGCCCCGTTGGCTCTGTGCTGTCTCGCCGTGGCGCATCCAGCGGGTGTCCGGTTCCGAGGAGCGGAACGTGGGATATTTTGCAGACCTGATCGACGACGGCCTGATCGAGCGCGCGCTCGAGGTGAAGGGCAAGAAAAAGACAACCTGGTGGCGCCAGCTCACCGCCGGCCAGCGCGTGGAACTGCTGCGCGGGCAGGTGGTGAAGAGCGACGGCATCATGGAGATGGAGCTATCGGCCAACGCCGAGCGCAACCACCGCCTGGTGCAGATGACCCTGTGCGATGAGTCCGGCGCGCCGCTCTACAAGTCCCTGAGGGAGCTGCAGGCCGAGCCGTCCTGGCTGATCGACGCGCTGGTCAAGCTCGCCAACGAGGTCAACAAGGACGAGGGAAACGGCTAGACCTCGCGGACCCGTGGCAGCGTTACCTGGTGCGCCTGTCGCTCCTGATGCGCTGCCCGCTCCACGAGGTGCTCGCCTGGCCGCTGTGGGTGGTGCACACCTACGCGGACTTCCTGGCGCGCGAGCCCGCCACCGAGGACCGCCTCGAGGTGATGCTCGCGCAGCTCGCCGCGCAGTACGGTGCGGTGCACCGCGCGCAGGGCGCCCCGGTGCCGCGCATCAACGACTTCCTGCTCTACCGCGACGCCTGGGCCGATGCGGATGCCGATGACTCCGACTACTCCGCCGTCGACCGCGAAATCATGAGGCAGCTCCACCGATGAAGATCAGCGTCATCCTCGAAGCGCTCACCGGCGGCTTCGAGACCGACATGAAGCGCGCCGCCAAGGCCAGCGAAAAGGCCTTCGCGCAGATGAAGAAGGACGCGCAGGCGTCCAACGTCGCCATCGGGAAGGTGTTCACCGCCGCGGCTGTTGCCGGATCTGCCGCCGTCATCGGTCTTGGCGTGGCAGTGAAGTCGGCCGTCAACGAGATGGACAAGCTCTCGAAGACCGCGCAGAAGGTCGGCGTGACCACGGAAGCGCTGAGCGCGCTGCAGTACGCTGCGGAGCTGGCCGACGTCGACATCGGGCAGCTGCAGGGCGGCATGACGCGCCTGGTGAAGGCGCAAGCCGAGGTGGCAAAGGGCGCGGAGCAACAGACGGCCCTGTTCCAGGCGCTGGGCGTCCAGGTGCTGAACGCCGACGGCTCGCTGCGCAATGCCGGCGACGTGATGGCCGACATCGCGGACAAGTTCGCGGCCATGGAGGACGGCGCGGAGAAGACCGCCCTGGCCGTGCAGATCTTCGGGCGCGCCGGCGCCGACCTGATCCCGCTGCTCAACGAAGGGTCGCAGGGATTCCGCGATGCCGCCAACGAGGCCAAGGCCTTCGGGCTGATCGTCTCCACGGAGGCGGGCAAGGCTGCCGAGGAGTTCAACGACAACATCACCCGCATGGGCAAAGCCATGCAGGGTGCGGGCATCCAGCTCGCCACCGATCTGCTGCCGGTGATGAACGAGCTGTCCGACCGCGTGGTCGGCATGGCCAAGGATCCGGCGTTTCAGAATGACCTTGCCGATGCCATCAGGATCATCGGAGAGGTCGCCATCGATGCCGCGCAGGGCATCGTGACCATGACAAACGTGCTCGGCTTCCTGTGGGACGAGGCGAAGCAGTTCGTTGGCATCGTCGATGCCGATGACCTGGTGCGCCAGTACGAAAAGCTGGAGGGGCTACGCGGGCAGCTGGCCGGGATGGAAGCGGGCCGCATGGCGGAGACTCCGCAGGCACAAGCCTTGCGTGACGAGATCAAGGCCGTCGAGGAGACCATCGCCGCACAGGAAAAGCTCGTCAACATGCGCGCCCGCATCGATGCCGAGCTCTCGCCGATCGACACCTCCGCCATCCCCGATCGCAAGCGCCTGCCCGCCAGCGGGTCGGTGTTCGGCGGCATGGGCAAGGCCAGCGGCGCGGCTCAGAAGGGCACCAGCTACCGCGACGCGCTCATGTCGCAGAACGACGACCTGATGCGCGAGATGGAAGACGCCGCCCGCGAGCAGCAGATGCTGTACGAGGACGTGCAGCGCACCAAGTTCAACCTGATGGGCGAGGAAGAGCAGGCGATCGCGCGCCTGCAGGCTGAATACATCAACCTCCAGAACGCGGTAGCCGCCGGCGCCATCACGCAGGAAGAGGCGCTCAGCGTCTCGGCTGACCTCGCGGCGCAGTGGGCCGAGGAGCAGCAGGCCTACCATGAGCAGGCGCTCGACTGGCTGTCGGCCGGCCTGCTCACGGAAGAGGAAGAAATCCAGAAGAGCTACGAACGCCGCCGCGAGGCCATCCTCGCCGAGATGGCGCTGACCGAGCAGGAAAAGACCGACCTGTTGGTGCGCGCCGAGCAGCAGCGCAAGGACCAGCTCGAGGTGCTGGAGCAGGAGCGCCAGATGATGGTCGTCAGCAGCGCGGCCTCCATCGCCGACAGCCTGGCATCCATCGCCAAGGACTCGCTGGGCGAGCAGTCGAAGGCTTACCGCGTGATGTTCGCCATCTCGAAGGGCTTCGCAGTGGCGGAAGCCGCCGTCGCCATGGCGCAGAACATCGCCAACGCCTCGAAGGTCGGCTTTCCGCAGAACCTCCCGCTCATCGCTGGCGCCGTGGCGCAGGGCGCACAGATCGCCTCCATCCTCGCCGGTGCGCAATACTCCGGAGCCTACGACCGCGGCGGCTCGATCCCGTCGGGCTCCTATGGCCTGGTGGGCGAGCGCGGCCCCGAGCTGGT
>CAZGQB010000339.1:0-2787 GCA_964527055.1 uncultured Sulfuritalea sp. | reverse complement strand
CTTCGACACCCAGCGGTTGGCGGTGACGAAGTGGGTGTGCGTGAACCAGACCTGCTTCTGGCGCTCGATGTTGTTGGTGGTCGAGCCGCACTCCAGGTCGATGGTGCCGTTGGCCATCAGCGGGATGCGGTTGGCCGAGGTGACCAGCTGGTAGTTGACCTTGATCGCCGGCATCTTCAGCTCGGCTTTCACCGCATCGACGATGCGGTGGCACAGGTCCATGGCGTAGCCGATGGGCTGCTGCTTGTCGTCGTAGTACGAGAACGGCAGCGAGGCGTCGCGGTGGCCGATGGTGATGGCGCCGCTGTCCTTGATCTTCTTGAGGGTGCCGTCCTGCGCCGCGGCGCCGAAGCTGGCCAGCGCGAAAAGGGAAAGCGTGAAGAGGGCAATGCGTTTCATGGAGATCTCCGGGTTGGGCAGGGGGCAATTCTAATGATCCCATGCTGGCTTGACCAGCATCCTCATGCTGGCTTGACCAGCATCTTTTACGGGGCTTGCCGGGCTACTCCCCCAGCACGACACCCTCCCGCCGGGGGTCGGCGCCGCCCGTGAGGGTAAAACTCGGGCCCCGGCGCGTGCGCATGATGCCGTGCAGGCCGCTGACCATCGGCACCGCTTCGACCGGGTGGCCGAGCGCGCGCAACGACGCAGCGACCTTTTCCAGCGCGCTGCCCAGCTCGATGTCGGTTTCCCGGTTGCGGCTGCCCATGTTCGGTGCGGCGATCGCCTGCTGCAGGCTGAGCTTCCAGTCGAGCACGCCGACCAGGGTCCGCGCCGTGTAGTTGATGATGGCCGGCCCGCCTGCCGCCCCCAGCGCCATCATCAGCTCGCCGCCGGGCGCGAACACCAGCGTGGGCGCCATGGCGCTGCGCGGGCGCTTGCCCGGCCCGACGCGGTTGGCGACCAGCCGCCCGTTTTCCTCCGGCACGAAGGAAAAATCGGTGAGTTCGTTGTTGAGCAGGAACCCGTGGACCAGGACACGGCTGCCGAAAGCCGACTCGATACTGCTGGTCATGGCGATCGCGTTGCCCGCGGCGTCGACGATCGACAGGTGGCTGGTGCCGGAGGATTCGACCGTCGCATCCGTGCCGAGCGCCCTGGGCGCGCCCACGGGCGTTCCCGGCAATGCCCGGATCATGCTTTTTTCAGGTTTCACCAGCAATGCTCGATCGCGCAAGTAACCCGGATCGACCAGTCCGGCCGTCGGAACCCGTACGAATTCGGGGTCGCCGACATAGTGGTCGCGGTCGGCGTAGGCGAGGCGCCCCGCCTCCGCAAACAGGTGCACCGCCTGGCTCGAATTCGGCCGCAGCTTCGCCATGTCGAAGCGCTCGAGCGTGCCGAGGATGGCCAGCACCGCGACGCCGCCGGAACTGGGCGGCGGCATGCCGCAGATGCGGTAGCTGCGGTAGGCGCCGCAGACCGGTTCGCGTTCCAGCGCGCGATACGCCGCGAGGTCTTCCGCGGTCATGTCGCCGGAGCCGGGGGGTGCGGCCATTGCGGCAACGATGTCGCGTGCGACGTCGCCGAGGTAAAACGCATCGGCGCCTTCGCCGGCAATGCGGCGAAGCACGGCGGCAAATTCCGGGTTCTTGAGCCGATGTCCGGCCGGCAGCGCGCGGCCATCCGGGAGATGGAAGTAGGCGCGCGCCGCGGGATCGCGGCGCAGCAGCGGATCGGTGGCGATCAGGCGGTGCAGGCGCGGCGATACGGCGAACCCTTCCTCGGCGAGCCGGATGGCCGGTTCGAAGAGCCGCTTCCAGGGCAGGCGTCCGTGCCGCGCGTGCGCGAGCTCCAGCATGCGCAGCACGCCGGGCACGCCGACCGAGCGGCCCGAGGTGATGGCTTCGCCGATGCCCATCGGCGCGCCGTCGGGCCGCAGGAACCGGTCCGGGCGGGCCGCGGCCGGCGCGGTTTCGCGGCCATCGTAGGCCGCAATCCTTTCCCGCGCTTCATCCCAGTGCAGCAGGAAGGCGCCCCCGCCGATCCCTGAGGATTGCGGTTCCACCAGGTTGAGCACCATTTGCACCGCGACCGCGGCGTCGAGCGCGCTGCCGCCCGCGCGCAGGATCTCGATGCCCGCTCGCGCGGCGTGGGGATTGGCCGCCGCCACCATGGAGTCGGCCGCCTGCGCCGCAGGCAGGACGAACGCGAGCAAAACGGCTTTGAGGATGAACTTCATGTCCCGGTGGAGTACTAGAATCGGGCCAAGTATGAACCAGCCGGTGCGCATCGAGCACGACCTCATCGGCGACCGCCAGGTGCCGGCCGACGCCTACTACGGGGTGCATACGCTGCGGGCGCTGGAGAATTTCCCGATTACCGGCACCGCGATCTCGATCTACCCGGACCTGGTGGTCGCGCTCGCCTGCGTCAAGCAGGCCGCGGCCATCGCCAACCGCGAACTCGGGCTGCTGGACGACGCGCGCGGCGGGGCGATCGCGCGCGCCTGCGAGGAGATCCGCGGCGGCGCGCTGCTGGGGGAGTTCGTCGTCGACGTGATCACGGGGGGCTCCGGCACCTCCACCAACATGAACGCCAACGAGGTCATCGCCAACCGCGCGCTCGAGCTGCTGGGCGCGGCGAAGGGCGATTACGGCCGGCTGCACCCGCTCGACCACGTCAACCTCTCGCAGAGCACCAACGACGTCTACCCGACGGCGGTGAAGCTGGCGCTGCAGACGGGCATCAGGAAACTGCTGGGTGAATTGAGCGCCTTGCGAGGCGAATTCGAAGCCAAGGCCGCGGAATTCTCCGGCGTGCTGAAGATCGGCCAGGAAGAACGCG
>CAZGQB010000338.1:0-2789 GCA_964527055.1 uncultured Sulfuritalea sp. | reverse complement strand
CCTCGCCGCTGCAACGAGATTCGGCATGATCGTCGCGGGATACAGCGGTCGGGACGAAAACGTCATGCAGATGTTCCGTGACGCGCTCGACCAGAACAACGCTTTTCCTCACGGCCTGTATTGGACCGTGCCGAATGCTTCCAGTGTCGCGCCCAAGGTTCACAAACTAGTCACCTACGCGCTATCAAGAGGCGTGAAGTGCGGAATCGTCCAGATGGGCACCTTCGACGAGATGATGTCGAAGATTTGGAAGATGCTGTCAAACAGACCGCCGGAGTTGGAATCGAAAGTCCGAAGCGCGAGTTTCGCATCCGTATCCATTCCGCTCCCGGCCGCGGGGACGGGGTTTCCGATGCTTCGTACAAATGCGCTGCTGATCACCAAGTTGCCAAGCAAGTGCGCCGCCGTCGAGGCAAAGGGCGAGATTAGGATGGGGGAGATTCGATCGAGGATTTTCGAGACCGCTGTCGAATGCACGCTTGCCTATACAGACAAGCTGCTGTTCTGGGGCTCTCGCGAAGACGTAGAGAAGGTCACCGAGGGAGTAGCCCTGGGTGACGAGAATTCATTTGTCCTTGGCGACCTGACGAAGTCCGTAGATGAGTCCGGCGTGCTAAAGGGATTTGTGGAGGAGACGTTGGCCCGCGCGCTGGTGCGCGGCAAGCCATTATTGCTCCGCCGGGCCGACCGAACGTGGTACGCAGTCGCCGACCACAAGAACGGGACAAACGACCTGTACAAGCCGCTGCGCTCCGCAGTTGGTAGAGGGAGCCTGGAGCCTGTTCATGGACGGGTGACAGGTCGAAGCGACATGTTCTGGGCCGAGGCCGTAGCGCTTCACCTTGAGGAGCGCAATGGCTCGCTCTGGCTATTGCTACGCCCCGACGTGTGGATTACGCCGCTCGCCCAGCGCGATGAGGCAACCGATTTTCTGCGCGCCCGGAAGCTCAAAAGATACAACGCGCAATCCTTCGAAATCCTAAGCGCGTGGATACGAATTCTTCTTGGAGATCTCGGAGGGGCGCCCGCGAAGGTGACTGCATTTCCGGACAAGGAGTACAGCGCCGCGTTCGAGATCAGCACGCGCACGGCCTACAGCAGGAGAAGCGCGTGATGACCGCTGATCCGACGGCTCTTGCGGGCAACCAGGCGGTCACCGAACCTGGTCTGCTGTTTGCCGCGGGCGAGGTGCACAAGCACCCTTTGCGCGGGCTTACCGAGTTCGGGCCCTATAGTGCAGATCTGGGGCTTCTCACCAACGTCCGGCTTGCCTATCTTGCGCCCGGCGAGGCGCTCAGCAAGGTCGACGCTATCGTTACCGAACTTCAGTCGCGCAAAGAACCCCGGGATGCTTTGAACTATTACATTCGATACGGTGGTTTTGAGAAGGTGTTCCGCTGCGCTCTCACTGCTGCACCCGCAGCGCTGCAGATGGCGGCGCCGACAGAGTGCGGCGCGCTGGCGGCAGCTGGGAACGGCCAAGGGCTGGTGAACGCAATCCTCCAGGCGCTCGCACCCCTTATTCGGGTGCGCAATGCGTTTGACGTCCTGCTGATCTACCTGCCAGACGTGTGGAAGGCGTCATATCAATACGAGGGCTTCAACCTTCACGACCGCATAAAGGCGAAGTTGGCCCCCCTTAACATTGCGGTGCAAATTCTCAATGACACGGCGCTTACCAGGCCGGATCGCGCCAACGTCATGTGGGGCATCAGCGTCGCGTTGTACGCGAAGGCTGGCGGCATCCCGTGGAAGCTCGCCGACTGGGATAAAGATGAGGCCTATATTGGCATCAGCTACGCGATGAAGACGGGTCCAGAGGGGGCTGAATACACGACCTGCTGCAGCCAGGTGTTTGATCCTGACGGAACTGGCTTCGAATTCGTGGCCTACGACACCCGGGAGTTCACGACGGACAGGAAGGGCAATCCCTACCTCAGCTATCAAGAGATGCAGTCGCTCATGTCAAAGAGTCTGCTGCTTTACCAAAACCGGCATCGTGGCCGCTCTCCGAAGAAGATCTACGTCCACAAGTCCAGCCATTTCACCGAAGATGAAATTCAGGGTGCCTTGGACGCTTTCGGCTCCAAGACCGAACTTGAGCTTGTTCAGATCATCCGAGGAAACAGCTGGTACGGCCTGAAAGTCGACCCGCCTCGGTCGGGCAAGAATGCAGCACCTGCGAGTTATCCAGTTACGCGTGGTCTATATCAGCCGCTCACGGGCGACGAGTGTCTCCTTTGGACCCAAGGAAGCGTGGATGGCGTTAACCAGCAGTCAGGTCGCGAACATCAGCCCGTGTTCAAAGAGGCCGCGCTAAAGCCGCTCCCCGCGCCGATTATGCTTCGGCGTTTTTGCGGCGATGGCGGCTGGCATGCGACCTGTAACAGCATTCTCGGGCTTACCAAAGTCGACTGGAACAACAACACACTGTACAAAACGCTACCCGCGACGCTCGTCTACTCGCAAAAGTTCGCCGAAGTCGTCAAGCAGTCGCCAGATATCGTCGACGATGTTTACGACTATCGACTGTTCATGTAGCGGCGCTGTTGTGCGCGAAGCTGTCTCAGTCTCGCCTAACCAGGAAGCTGCTCGCGAGCCGGAGAAGGATAGGAAGTGGCCTGCCACGAAATTGAAGTTAGGGGGGCTGGGTTCTGGTGGTTTGCGACTGCGACCTTCGAGATCGTTCAATTGTCTTTCGCCATCTATCGCCGGCCGCCTTCTGTAAGCGCCTTGTTTTGACGGTCGACTCGACGGTCAATTGCTGTGATCATTCTGAGAAGTCCAAT
>CAZGQB010000337.1:0-2794 GCA_964527055.1 uncultured Sulfuritalea sp. | reverse complement strand
GCGACCTGATCGTCGACATGACGCAGTTCTTCAAGCAGTACAACTCGATCAAGCCCTACCTTATCAACAACGATCCTCCCCCGGAACGCGAGCGCCTGCAGTCGCCGGAAGACCGCGAGGAACTCAACGGTCTCTACGAGTGCATACTCTGTGCATGCTGCTCGACGGCCTGTCCGTCGTTCTGGTGGAACCCGGACAAGTTCGTCGGCCCGGCCGGGCTGCTGGCGGCCTACCGCTTCATCGCCGACACGCGCGACCAGGCGACCAACGAGCGTCTCGACAACCTCGAGGATCCCTATCGCCTGTTCCGCTGCCACACCATCATGAACTGCGTCGATGTCTGTCCGAAGGGCCTGAATCCGACCAAGGCGATCGGCAAGATCAAGGAGATGATGGTTAGACGTGCCGTCTAACCATCATCTCCTTGATGGAAATTGTTTGCCATCCCCCCCAGCCCCGTTCCCGAGGAAGGGGGTGACTTTGGTTCAGCCGCTCGCGCGGCTTCCGATTTGGAGGGAGCAAGTGGAGATGAGTGAGGATCGCAGGGCGCGCATCAATCGCCTGAAGTGGCACTGCCGGCGCGCCTTGCTTGAGCTGGACCTGGTGTTCGACCGTTTCTGGGAGCGTTACGAAGAGACGCTCGACGCGCAAGGGGAAGCGGCACTGGAAAGTTTGCTGGAACTGGAAGACCACGATCTCTGGGCGCTGGTGAGCGGAAGAGAGATCGCCGGCGATCCACGGATGGCGGCAATGATTGAGCGGTTACGGGAAATTTCACCCATAGCCAATTTCGAGTAGCACTGGCAACCAACGGACCGGAAAGAGGATCTGATCATGAGCACGAATCGCATCGCAACCCTGACCATCGACGGCAAGACCGTGGAATTCCCTGTCATGGTGGGCACCCACGGCCAGGACGTGATTGACATCCGCACCCTCGGTGCCAAGACCGGACTGTTCACCTACGACTCCGGCTTCCTGTCGACAGCAAGCTGCCAGTCGAAGGTGACTTTCATCGACGGCGACAAGGGTGAGTTGCTGTATCGCGGCTACCCGATCGAACAATTGGCGGAAAAATGCAACTTCCTTGAAGTCGCCTGGCTGCTGAAGCACGGGGAACTGCCGAGTGCCGCGCAGAAGACCGAATTCGAAAGCACGATCAAGAACCACACCATGGTGCATGAGCAACTGGTGAAGTTCTACCAGGGCTTCCGCCGCGACGCGCACCCGATGGCGGTCATGGTTGGCGTGGTCGGCGCGCTGTCGGCCTTCTACCACGATGTCACCGACTTTTCCGATCCCGAGCATCGCACTATCTCGTTCAACCGGCTGATCGCCAAGCTGCCGACCATCGTTGCGATGGCTTACAAGTACAACACCGGCCAGCCCTTCATGTATCCGCGGAACGATCTCGACTACACGGCCAATTTCATGCACATGATGTTCGGCACGCCATGCGAGGAATACAAGCCGAATCCGGTGCTGGTGCATGCCCTCGACACCATTTTTACGCTGCACGCCGACCACGAGCAGAACGCCTCGACCTCGACCGTGCGCCTGGCCGGATCAAGCGGCGCCAATCCCTTCGCCTGCATTTCGGCCGGCATCGCCTGCCTCTGGGGCCCGGCACACGGCGGTGCCAACGAGGCCTGCCTGGAAATGCTGGAGGAGATCGGCGACGTCTCGCGCGTCGGCGAGTACATCAAACGCGCCAAGGACAAGAACGACAGCTTCAAGCTGATGGGTTTCGGCCACCGCGTTTACAAGAACTTTGATCCGCGCGCCAAGCTGATGGGCAAGGTCTGTGCCGACGTGCTGGGCGAATTGGGTCTGGAAAACGATCGCCTGTTCAAGCTGGCCAAGGAGTTGGAGAAGATCGCGCTGGAAGACCCGTATTTCGTCGAGAAGAAGCTGTACCCGAACGTCGATTTCTACTCAGGCATCGTGCAGAAGGCGCTCGGCATCCCGACCTCGATGTTCACCTGCATCTTCGCGCTGGCGCGTACCGTCGGCTGGATGACGCAGTGGGAGGAAATGATCACCGATCCGGAATACAAGATCGGCCGTCCGCGCCAGTTGTACACCGGCGCGGCCAGGCGCGACGTCAAGGCGCTCAATCAGCGCTGATCCGGTTTCGGCCAGGACGGGGGGCGGCCGACGCCCCCCGGTTTTTTTCCCCAATACATGAGCAGGTGACGCAATGATGAAGCAGATGCTGGCCAATTCGTATCTGTTCGGCACCAACACGCCGTACATCGAGGCGCTGTACGACGCCTACCTCGCCAATCCGGCCGCCGTCGAGCCGGTATGGCGCGATTACTTCGACAAGCTCGGAACCTTGCCGGGCGCCGGCAACTACACCGGGCCGGACGTAGCCCATTATCCGGTCATAACATCCTTCGCCCAGCGCGCCAAGGATGGCACGCTGCAGGCCGGACGCAGCACGGCACAGTCCGATGGCAAGCAGATAAAGGTATTGCAGATGATCAATGCCTACCGCTTCCTTGGCAATCGCTGGGCGCAACTGGATCCGCTGAAACGCAGCGAACGGCCTTCGATTCCCGAACTGGAACCATCCCACTATGGTTTCACCGAGGCAGATCTCGGCCAGCAGTTCCAGACCGGGTCCTTCGCCGCCGTGCCTGAAACCGCGACCCTGCGCGAGATCCTCGAAGCCTGCCGGCAGACCTTCTGCGGCACCATAGGTACCGAGTTCATGTATATCTCGGACGTCGGCCAGAAGCGCTGGTTGCAGAACAAGCTGGAACCGATTCGCGGCACACCGGCGTATACG
>CAZGQB010000336.1:0-2799 GCA_964527055.1 uncultured Sulfuritalea sp. | reverse complement strand
CGTCAAGATCCTTTCCGAAGTCGCCGGCGAGAAGATCGACGAAGTCTTCATCGGCTCGTGCATGACCAACATCGGCCACTTCCGTGCCGCTGGCAAGGTCCTCGAAGGCAAGACCGACATCCCGACGCGCCTGTGGATCGCCCCGCCGACCAAGATGGACGCGATGATCCTCAACGAGGAAGGCTACTACGCCATCCTCGGCAAGTCCGGCGCGCGCATGGAAATGCCGGGCTGCAGCCTGTGCATGGGCAACCAGGCGCAGATCAGGAAGGGCAGCACGGCGGTTTCGACCTCGACCCGCAACTTCCCCAACCGGCTCGGCATCGACACCCGCGTCTATCTGTCTTCCGCCGAACTGGCCGCCGTGACCGCGCTGATGGGCAAAATCCCGACCATGAGCGAATACCTGGAGCAGGTGCAGGCGGTGAATGCCAAGGCCGCCGACGTCTATCGCTACATGAACTTCGATCAGATCGCCGAGTTCAAGGAAGTGGCGGATACGGTGACGGTGTAAGCGGCGCACAGCGGCGAGCAATCGCCGTAGCGCCAGCGCCGACTTTTAAGAACGCCTCCGTGGAGTGATCCACGGGGGCGTTTTTTCTTCTGGCGACCGCAAACAGCTGCATTGGCCTCGCCATCAAATATGCCATATGCTGCCTAATCGAACGCACGATATTGCTTGCCAGTGCGGGGTTTTGCCGAATTCGGCTACCACCTCGATGATCTTCTCCCTATAGTTTCCCGGGATGCTTGCCAGCCCGGCGACGCCTGCGTGCCGCAGGCGTACACATCACCAACTCCAGGGAGCCCGGAATATGCAGAAGAAATACCTCAACACGATCAATGGTCAGCTTGTCGGCGCGGAGCAGGGCTTCGAGTCCTTCAATCCGGCGACGGGGGAAGTCGTCGGCACCGCGCCGATCTCGTCCCGGGCGCAGGTGGGCGAGGCGATCGCCGCGGCCAGGGCGGCGCAACCCGGCTGGGCGTCGCGTCCCGACTCGGAGCGCAAGGCACTGATGATGCAGGTTGCGCAAGTCATCAAGGACAACGCGCCCTACCTGTCGGAGTGGATCACCCGGGAGCAAGGCAAGCCGCTCGGTGGCGTGGGACCGGACCAGGTTCCCGGCGCGCGCTTCGAACTGTGGGGTTGCGAGGTCTGGACACAGGTTTCCGCCAGCCTGGACCTGCCCATGGAAATCGCCTTTGAAGACGAAAGCCGTCGCGACGAGATCCATCGCAAGCCCTACGGCGTTGTCGCCGCCATCGCCCCATGGAACTGGCCCCTGATGATCGCCATCTGGCAAATCATTCCTTCCATTCGCGCCGGCAATACGGTGGTGCTGAAGCCCTCCGAGTACACCACCATTGGCACCCTTGAACTCATCCGCCTGATCAGTGCCGTCCTGCCGCGGGGTGTGGTGAATACGGTGAGCGGCCCGGGCGAGGTGGGATCATGGCTGGTCGGCGATCCCGGCATCGACAAGATCATGTTTACCGGGTCAGGCCCCACCGGCCGGAAGATCGCCGAGGCGGCAGCCCGCAACATGGTGCCAGCGACAATGGAACTCGGCGGCAACGATGCCGCCATCGTCCTCCCGGATGCCGTTCCGCAATCCATCGCCATGGGCTTGTTCTGGGGCGCCTTCCTCAACATGGGGCAAACCTGCGCCTGCGCGAAGCGGCTCTACGTGCATGAGAGCATCTTCGACCAGGTGGTCGAGGCCCTGAAGAACATTGCCCAATCCGTGCCGATGGGCAACGGCATGGAGGCAGGCACGGTAATGGGTCCGATCCAGAACAAGATGCAGTTCGACAAGGTGGTGGCGCTGGTCGAAAGCGCCAGGCAGGCAGGCGCGACCATCGTCTGCGGCGGTCAGCCACAAGGTGGTCCCGGCTATTTCTATCCGCTGACCCTGGTGACGGGCCTCGAAGACGGCGCGCGCCTGGTCGATGAGGAGCAGTTCGGTCCGGTGCTCCCCATCATCAAGTACCGCAACGTCGACGATGCAGTGGCCAGCGCCAATCGCCTCGATGCGGGCCTGGGCGCTTCCGTATGGTCATCCGACCTCGAAGAGGCCCGGCGAGTCGCCGACAGAATCGAGGCCGGTACCGTCTGGATCAACCAGCATGGCATGGTGCACCCGATGGTTCCCTTCGGCGGCATCAAGGGTTCGGGCTATGGCGTCGAATTCGGGATCGATGGCTTGAAATCCGTCACCCAACCGCGGGTCATCAGCATCAAGAAGTAAGGTCGAACTGCACTATCAATAACGGCGGAAGGAGCATCCTGGCGCCGTAGCACCGGCGCCGACTTTTCAAGGCGCCATCGTGGAGTCATCCGCGGGGGCATTTTTCATTGTGGCGGAGGAGCCGTTAAGATACGGCCCACTTCCTACCTTCAGGGCCGTCCCATGAGCAACGACAAAAACTCCCGCGCCGGTTTCGCCACCCGCGACATCCATCACGGCTACGACGCCTACGCCGGCCACGGATCGCTCAACCCGCCGGTCTATCTGAGTTCGACCTATACCTTTCCCACGGTCGAGGACGGCGCCGCGCGCTTTGCCGGCGAGCAGGCCGGATTCGTCTATTCGCGCGTCGGCAACCCGACCACGGCACTGCTCGAAGCAAGGCTGGCCGAACTCGAAGGCGGCGAAGCGGCGCTGGTGACGGCCTCCGGCCAGGGCGCCACGACCTCCCTGCTATGGACCCTGCTGGCGCCGGGCGTCGTTATCATCGCCGACAAGACGCTCTACGGCTGCACCTTCGGCTACCTCAACCATGGCCTGTCGAATTTCG
>CAZGQB010000335.1:0-2804 GCA_964527055.1 uncultured Sulfuritalea sp. | reverse complement strand
GGTGGTGGGGCGTTTGGGTGTGGGGATGGTGGGGTGTGGGATGTCGAAGCTACTGGAAAGGCGGATCGAATGCAACCCGATGCGCGGCAAGGGTAAGTCGGGGAATGCTCAGCGCGCGAAGCCGATTCTTTTCAGCTCGGCGTAAATCATTTCGCCGATCTGGGCATGGCCGGCGGCGTTGGGGTGCAGCTGGTCGCTTTTCAGCGCCGTGTCGGACAGCACTTCGGGCAGCGCGTCCTTGATCAGCGGGACCTGTTTCTCCTTGGCCACCTCGGCATAGAAATCGGCGGCGGCGAGGTTGTTGAATACGGCGCCTGCAATGCTGGGTTTGGGGGTCGCCAGCAGCACCGCCTTTGCGCCGCGTGCCTTGGCCAGGTCCAGCATGCGCGCGAGATTGGCCACCGTCTGCGCCTGCGACAGCTTGCGCAGCATGTCGTTGCCGCCGAGGCTGACCAGCACCAGTTGCGGCTGGTGTTCGTCGAGCAGCCCCGGCAGGCGGTCGAGGGCCTGGGCGCTGGTGTTGCCGCTGATGCCGGCATTGATCACCACCCAGCCGGTCTTCTGCCCCAGCAGCGTCGGCCAGTCTTCGCCGGGCTTGACGCCGTGCGGCGCGGTCAGGCTGTCGCCGAGCGCCAGCACCTTGCTGCCGGCCGGCAATGCCGCTTCCTTCTTCGTGCCGCCACAGGCGCCCGCGAGCATCACTACGGCGAAGGCGACGAGGAGGCTGCGGATGATCGGAAATGGCATTCTCATGGGCTTCGGGGCGGATGCGGGTTGCGTGCAACGGCTGGGCGTCCGGGCCGCCGGGTCCTTTCGGCGACGATCGCAGATCGGGCAACAAGCTTAACGTGTAAACCCGCCGGCGGATTTGCGAAAGCCGGCCGGAGTTGACGTGCCAGACCTTTCCCCTATACTGACTGACCGGTTAGTCAGTAACTCTCATCTCATGGATGTTTTTTCTCCCCCGCACACCCGGCAGCGTCGCAAGGATGCGCGTCCCGCCGAACTCACGGCGGCGGCGCTGGAACTCTTCGTCGAAAAAGGATTCGCCGGCACCCGGCTGGATGATGTCGCCGCGCGCGCCGGGGTGTCGAAGGGCACGCTCTACCTTTACTTCGACAGCAAGGAAGCCCTGTTCAAGGCCGTGATCCAGGAGGGCATCGTTCCCATCCTGGAAGAGGGATCGGGCGTGGTCGAAGCGTTCAAGGGGAGTGCCGGCGAACTCTTGCGCCTGATGGTCGACGAATGGTGGCCGCGCATCGGCGATACGCACCTGGGCGGCCTGCCCAAGCTGATGATCAGCGAGGCCCGCAATTTTCCCGACCTGGCGAACTACTACAACGAAGCCGTAATCGTGCGCGGCAAGGATCTGATCCGCAGCATATTGAAGCGCGGCATCGCTTCCGGGGAGTTTCGCCCGGTCGACGTCGACACTGCGATCGACGTGATTCTCGCGCCACTGCTGATGCAGGTGATCTGGCGCTATTCGCTGGGAGCCTGCTGCGGCGCGCGGCACGACGCCAGGATGTATCTGCATACCCATCTCGACCTGGTCTTGCGCGGGCTGGCCAATGCGGGCGCGTCCGGCAAGTGGAAACCGCCAAAATGAAACCATTCCTCCCCCTCGTCCTGGTGCCGTCGCTGCTGCTGGCCGCCTGCGGCAAAAAGCCGCCCGAAACGCCTCCGCCCGCCGCCACCGCCCCCGCGATCGGCATCGTCCGTTATGCCGACCTGGGTTTCCATCCGGAACGCGAGGCGCCGGCGACGGTACTGGGCAAGAATGAAACCCGGATCGCCGCCGAGGTCTCTGCCCGCATCGTCGGCATTGCTGTCGACAGCGGAGACAGCGTAAAGGCGGGACAGGTGCTGGTGCGGCTCGATGCAAGGGATGCCGAACTGGCGCTGGCCCGGGCGGAAGCGGGCCTCGCGCAAAGCGATGCGCGCCTGGCACAGGCCGAGGCGCAGGCGGCGCGAGCGCGGTCTCTGAAGGAGAAGAATTTCATTTCCGCCGAGGTCGTGACCCTGCGCGAAACCGAACTTGCCGCGGCCCGGGCCGATGTCCGGTCGGCCCGCGCCAACCGCGATTCGGCGCGCCGCGCCGTGGAAAAATGCATCGTCACGGCGCCCTTCAGTGGCATCGTACGGAGCCGCAGCGCCCAGGTCGGCGAACTCGCGGCACCCGGAACGCCGCTGCTGACCCTGGCCGATACCGGCGACTTGCAAGTGGTGGCCCAGGTCCAGGCGCGCGACACGGACGGGCTGGCCGCTGCCGGCAAGGTCGAATTCATCTCCGCCGGCCAGGCCCTGGCCCTCGAGCCGCTGCGCATTTCCGGCGCGATAAATCGCGAGGCGCGCACGGTCGAGGCGCGCTATCGATTCGACGGCCCGGCACCCGCGCCGGGAACAGAAGGCCGGCTGACCTGGCGCGACCCGCGCCCCCACCTTGCGGCCGACTACATCCTGCGCCGCAACGGGCGCTACGGCGTGTTCGTGCTCGACGGTGACACCGCGCGCTTCCGCGAACTACCGCAGGTGCAGGAGGGCCGTCCCGCCGCCGCCGACTTTCCTCCGGGGCTGCAGATCGTGACCCGCGGCCGACATGCCCTGCAGGACGGCATGAAGGTGATCCTGGCACAACCCGCCGGCGTCAAATGAATTTCTACGTAAAACTGATCCTCAACCATCCGCTGGCCGGCATCGCCTTCGCGGTGGTGCTGGCGATCGGCGCGCTGGCCTACCTGACGATGCCGCGCGAGCAGGACCCGGAAATCAATTTCAACTGGGTCATGGTGACTGCCGTGCTG
>CAZGQB010000334.1:0-2808 GCA_964527055.1 uncultured Sulfuritalea sp. | reverse complement strand
CCGGTCATCGCGTCGGCATCGAGCATTTTTTTCATGTTGGGCACGGCCGACATGGGGGCGCCCAGGCGCTGCAAATGCAGCCAGTTCAGAAACGGCGTGATCTTGTACATCATTCCCGTGATGGCGGAAACGAACACGCCCACAATGGCCAGCACCCCCAGCCACACCACCGTGCGCGGATCGGCACCGATTGCCGGGATCAGAAAGTAGGCGGCGCCGGAAACGGCGAAGGCCGCCAGCGACAGCATCGCCACCCGGAAGTAGAGGGACGTCGCATCGTGTATCTTGCGGCGGCGCGTGTACTGCAGCCACAGCGTCATTGCGCCGTAAGCGAAACATACGGCCAGCAGGAGTGCGCCCGTGGCGACCGGCCAGCGCGAATCGCCAAGAACGTACTGCCCCGACCAGGCCAGCAGCAACAGCAGCAACAGGGGCCCGAAGCCACGGGTGAACCACGCCGGATAGGGCCGCGTCAGCTGAAACATCGGCACCACGTGGTAGGACACGCCGGCCAGCAGCATCAACGCCCAGCCGCCCAGCCCCCATGCCAGATGAATGTTGGTCAGTTCGATCATGGGCACCGCCAATCCGCGCGCGAGCGATTCGGCCAGCAGCGTCCCGAGCAGTACGGTCACCGCCAGGCCGCCGAACGCCATGCGCATCGCCCACAGGGTCATGCCGGTTGCCGGCGTCCGCCACAACGCCAGTGCGACGGCGAAGACGAAGCCGCCTACCGCCAGCAGGAACAGCGGCACGGCGGCAGACAACAGACCAAATCGGCCGGACAGGAAGCCCGCGACGAGAAACAGCGTGCCGAGCACCAGCAGGGGTTGCACGGCATTGGCCACCAGCCTGGGACGCCAGACATTGCCGCCGACGGCAACGGGGATGAACTGAAACACGGCTCCGGCCATGGCCTGGAGCATGAAACCCAGCGCGATCAGGTGGGTCAGCGCCAGTGCCTCGGGGGTCCACCTCGATGCCAGCGCATCCGCGCCCGACCATGCCAGGAGGATTCCCGCCATCACGCCGAACCAGGGCGCGACCAGGAAAAAGCGGTAGGGTACGGATATCGGCGGCGCCTGGTCGAAGGAAAGATTCGGGTGCATACCCAGCAGCTTTCAGACCTGCGCTTTGCGGATCCGGATCTCGCGCGTGCCTTCGGGCAGAACCTCCTCGGTCCAGACGTAGCCGTTGTTCCGCAGGATGCTGAACAGGGGGTGCGGCTGGCAATACAGCAGCAGCAGCACGTCGTCGCCGTCGGCCAGCCCGTCCAGCGCCTCCAGGGTCCGCTCCATCGGCTCTGGCGGCTGGAGTTCGCGCCCGTCGATGATCGTGGTCATGGCTACTTGAGGCGTTCGACCAGGGAAGCGCCGACATCCGAGGACCCCAGGGCGTTGTCGCACATCGGATACAGGATGTTCTCCTCCTTCATGTTGTGCTGCTGCATGAGGATCAGCAGGGTCTCCGCGGCCCCGCCGAAGGCGTCGCTGTCGCGGGCTGCGACCGCGGCCTGCATCTGGGCCAGCAGGTCGCGCATCTGGCGATGCTCGCCGCGCATGACTTCGGTCGGGCCGGAGGTCATGCCGGTGGCTGCCTCGAAGGCCGGGAACAGCAGTTCTTCCTCGCTCGCGAAGTGGGTTTCGAGCTGTCCGCGGAACGCCTCGAAAGCCTCTGCGCCGGCGGCCCAGTCGCCTGCGCCGCAGGCTTCTTCGGCGTCGGCAAAGATTTCGTCGCAATGCTTGTGGTGCTGGAACAGCGGGGTGGTGATCGACATGGGGAAAGGCTCCGTTTGGATTGTCCCGGATTCTGGAGTCTGGCCGGCACCGTAACATTGACCGCGGTCAAGCGATCCGCGGTTTCGATACCCGCATCAATCCGCAGGAACCAGAACGGCAGGCGCGGCCGCAAGCGGCGAACCGCGCCAAACCCTCACTGCTCAAGCACGTAGGTGCCGGGCGCGTCCGCCAGTGGCGGAAACTGTTTGGTGGCGACGGGAGGTGCCGCCACGAGCTTGCCCGACTGCGGTTTGAGCCAGGCCATCCAGTCTTCCCACCAGCTGCCGTGACGCAGTTCCGCACGCTCGCGCCAGTCTTCCGGCGTATCGTGCCGTTCCGCCGCGCCAACCCGGTAATCGCGCTTGGGCGGATTCACCACCGGATTCACGATACCGAGGATATGGCCCGAGGTCGACAGCACGTAACGACGCGAGCCGGCGACGAAGTTGTTGATGCGGAAGGTCTGCCGCCATGGGGCAATGTGATCGTCCTCGGCCGATACCGCATACAGCGGCTGGGTGATCCGCCCAAGGTCGATGTTCTCGCCGGCCAGGTGCAGCGCGTCCTTCTTGATCAGCAGGTTTTCCAGGTAGAAGTTGCGCAGGTACCAACTGTGCATCGCGGCCGGCATGCGGGTCGAATCCATGTTCCAGAACAGGACGTCGAAAGGCGGCGGCGCCTCGCCGAACAGGTAGCCGCGCACCACGTAATGCCAGACCAGGCTGTTGGAGCGCAACAGGCGGAATGCCGATGCCATTTCCTTGCCGTCGAGGTAGCCTTTTTCGGCCATCGACTTTTCCAGCCACTTGATGCTGTTCTCGTCGAGGAACACCTCGATGTCGCCCGGCTTGTGATAATCCACCAGCGTGGTCAGCAGGGTGGCCGTCTCGACCGGTACATCCTTCTTCTCGTAGTGGGCATTGGCCCAGGCCATCCAGGTCGCCAGTGCCGCGCCGCCGATGCAATAGCCGACCGCATGCACCCTGGCCGATCCGGAGATGCCTTGCGCGGTTTCGATGATGCGGCCGAT
>CAZGQB010000333.1:0-2818 GCA_964527055.1 uncultured Sulfuritalea sp. | reverse complement strand
TTGAACATCGAGAGGATTCGAAACTTCCCGGTGGTGCAGTCGAATTCGCCCAGCACCCGCCGCGACATCAGGCCGTCATCGCGCTTTTGCCGGTAGTCCAGCACGCCCCAGACCCAGCGCAGCTGCTTGTCCTTGCGGATCGTTGCGTCATCAATGTAGACGACCATGGCCTCGGTCTGCGCGACCTTCAGCCATTCGGCCGAGACCGGCGCGGCAAGCAGGGCGAGGAGGAAACACAGGGTAGCGCGCATGGTTCAAATCTTGCCGTCGAGAGACGCGCGATTATACGGGGCGGCGCTACGGGATCGGCGACACCGCCGGGCGCGCCACGCCCGCACCTCCGGGACGGCGCAGGTAACGATTGACCGCCGCAAGTGCCGTCGGCGATACTCGCCGCCATCCGCAAAAAAATCCGCAATGACCGGACGCGCACGCGGCGCACGCACCCACCAATCCCAACCCGTCGAAAGGAATCCCCGCCATGGACATGCACTCGATACAGACCTTCCTTAGCACCACCGCCACCGAACTGGCGCTGAAGGTGCTCGCCGCCCTCGCCTTCTGGATCGTCGGCCGCTGGCTGATCGGCTGGGTGATCGGACTGATGCAGGCGGCGATGAACCGCAACAACGTCGACCCGACGCTGACCAAGTACCTCGGCTCGATCATCGCCATCGCGCTGAACATCGCCCTGGTGCTCGGCATCATGGGCTACATGGGCATCCAGACCACCTCCTTCGCCGCCCTGCTGGCCGGCGCCGGCCTGGCGATCGGTGCCGCCTGGAGCGGGCTGCTGGGCAACTTCGCCGCCGGCGCCTTCATGCTGGTGCTGCGCCCGTTCAAGGTGGGCGACTTCGTCAGCGTCGGCGGCATCGTCGGCACGGTGCACGAGCTCGGCCTGTTCGGCACCGTCATCATCACCCCCGACAACGTCAACACCATCGTCGGCAACGGCAAGATCTTCGCCGACACCATCCAGAACTTCTCGGTGCTGCCGGCGCGCCGCGTCGAGCGCGTGGCGCAGCTGGCCAACGGCGTCGACGCGCTGGACGCCATCGCCCGCTTCAAGGCCGCCGTGGCGCAGATCCCCAACGTGTCGAAGGACATGCCGCCCGAGGTCAACCTGCTCGACATCAAGCTCGAAGGCCCGCAGATCGCCGTGCGCCCCTACACCCACACCGACCACTACTGGCAGGTCTACTTCGACACCAACGAGGCCATCGTCCGCGTCTGCAAGGAAGCCGGCTGGCCGGCGCCCTCCGCGCTGCACCAGTTCAAGCAGGTCGCGTAAGCGGCGCCGGCGCTAATCCGTCCGTGCCAGGCGCTGCGCCAGCGCGTCGCCGACGAACTGCATGAAGGCGCGCACGCGCGCCGTGCGGCGCAGGTCGGGATGGGTCAGCATCCACACCGGCTGCGCCAGCTCGGCGATCGGTTCCGACACCGGCACCAGTTCGGGGTGCCTGTCCTCCATGAAGGTGGGCAGCACGCCGACGCCGATCCCGGTGCGCAGCATCGCGGCCTTGGCGTTGAAGATATCCACCCGCACCCGCACGTTCGACTGTCCCAGGTGCGCGCGGAACCAGCGGTCATAAACGCGCGCCGAGGCGTCGCGCTCGAAGGCGACCCACGGCGCCTCGCGGATCAGCACCTCGACCGGCGTCACCTGCTGCGGCAGGTCCGCCGCGCCGCGCAGCGCATAGACCCGGCACTGCGTCATGCCGAGCTGGCGGCCGACCAGGTGCTCGGCCACGTTTTCCGACAGGCGCAGCGCCACGTCGGCCTCGCGCCGCGTCCAGTTCTGCTCCGGATCGGCATGCCGGCTCGACAGGTCGGCGAGGTAGGCGTTTTCGATCACCTCGACCTCGATCCCCGGGTAGGCGCGCGCAAAGCCGGCCAGCGGCTGCGGCAGCAGGTGGTCCATCAGGACGAAGGCGGTGGTCACCCGCAGCGCCCCGGTCAGCTCGCGGTCGCGGCCGAGCACCTGGCGCTCGACCTCGTCGGCGCGCGTCGCCATGTGGCGCGCCTGCTCCACCAGTGTCAGGCCGGCTTCAGTGGGCTGGTAGCCGCCGCGCTTGCGGTCGAACAGGCGCGTGCCGAGCCGTGCTTCCAGCGCATCGAGCCGGCGCAGCACCGTGGTGTGATTCACGCCCAGCGTGCGCGCCGCCCCGGCCAGCGAACCGGCAGTGCCGATCGCCAGCGCATACCTGAGATCATCCCAGTCGAGTGTTGACATAGATTACTTGCGTTTTTGCAAACTAGAAACGCATTTTTACATATTGCGTGCGCAACCGCCAAGTTCTATAGTCCATTCCATCACACGGCAACCGGAATTTCCCGGACCCGCATCCAAGCACTGGAGCCGCCATGACTACCTTCACCGCACCCCACGGATTCAGCTTCCACCTCCCGCGCCATCCCCGCCGCCCCGCCACGTTCGTCCGCGGCACGGTCGCAAGCGCGCCGCGCGCAAGCTGGATGGAACGCCTCGCCGCCTGGGCCGAACGGCAGCCGGCGCATCACCACGCCGGCAGCTGGGAACGCTTCAGGTAACAAATTCCCCAGGCTTGGCGCGAATTGCGAAAAAAATCGGCGCCTCGCCCCCTCAGACGGCGGCCAGTCGCTCCTCCGTATCCGGGTAGCGCTCCACCAGGTGGATCAGCAAGGCCGCTTGCGCGTTCGGCTTCGCCCGGCCCTGTTTCCAGTTCTCCAGCGTGCGTGGATTGGTGCGCAGGCAACGCGCGAACACCGGCCGCGAAAGGCGCAGGCGCTCGCGCAGGGCGAGCAGTTCCCCGGCGCTGACGTCCGGCGCCGGCAGGGT
>CAZGQB010000332.1:0-2868 GCA_964527055.1 uncultured Sulfuritalea sp. | reverse complement strand
GCGGCGATCCGTAGGCACCTCTCAGTTCCTGATGGATGGCTTGGATCAGCCCCAGTTGCTTCGCTACTACTCCCGCCGTCTGGCCCGCCTTCACCCGCTTGACCGCCAGTTTCCGGAATTCGGGCGTGTATTCCTGCTTCGGTATCTTCTTCAACTTCGCTACTCCTTCCAATTTACCGGGGTGTTATACCCCATCTCTTGGAAGACGAAATTTCGAGGTAAGCTCAGTTGCGGCGGGTACAATTGACCGGCTAGTATTGGTGTGCGCAGATCCATGGGCTTGTCTCAGCCATTCGACACGCAACAACCAGCACTGGCTTCAGCCGGATTTGCCCTGATTCCTTACGATCCATTTGATCACGCTACCGACAATTCGACGACCGAATCCGTTTCATTGCGACCCCGCATTTTTCGATGAAGATTATCAAGAACTACCTCCTGGTATCTCCGTGTCGCAATGAAGCCGATTACATGCGCCAGACTCTTGACAGCGTCATCGCGCAGTCGGTGCTGCCGGCACATTGGGTGATCGTCGACGACGGATCCACCGACGATACGCCAAAGATACTTGCCGAGTACGCGGCCCGCTATCCCTGGATTTCCGTGGTCACGCGATCCGACCGCGGACATCGGGCGGTTGGCCCGGGTGTGATCGACGCTTTTTATGCGGGCCTGGAAACCGTCGATATCGACCGCTTCGACTACCTTTGCAAGCTTGACCTGGACCTCGAACTTCCGCCGGACTATTTCAAGACCATCATCGAGCAAATGGAGCAGGACCCCTGCCTCGGCAATTTTTCGCGGAAGGCCTACCATCCGCGAAGCGGATGGAACGCTGGTTTCCGAGCGATTGGGCGACGAGAACGCCGTCGGGCAAACGAAGTTCTACCGGATCGCGGCATGCAAGGAAATCGGCGGTTTCGTCAGGCAGGTGAGCTGGGACGGAATCGATGGCCACATGTGCAGGATGAAGGGATGGATAGATCGGTCCGAGGATCGGCCCGAACTCAGGTTCATTCATCTGCGCCAGATGGGGAGCAGCCAGCAAAGCCTGTGGGTGGGGCGGCTGCGTTGGGGGTTCGGCAAGTGCTTCATGGGGTCTGCGCTTTATTTCGTTGCCGCCGTGGCGGTTTACCGCATGTTCGAAAAGCCCTACGTGGTTGGCGGCTGGGAATCTTCTGGGGCTACCTGAAAGCCATGTTTTCCAGCACCCCCCGGTTTGGCGACAGGGCGTTTCGTCGGTTCCTGCGACGTTTTGAACTGCGGTCCCTGCTTTTCGGCAAGAGGAGCACGACCGACCTTTATCACCGCAGGATTCGCTTGTCATCGATACGGAAATGAGCGATGTCGCCGGCGCATCGGCCAATTGTCTTGCCGAAGAGCCCCGTTCAATGCCCGACCAATTCACAGCCGGGCATCGCGGCGAGCTGGCGTCGCCACGCAGGATGGGGACCCCACGGCAGCATGGTCGGCGGGCCCACGAATCGCGACATCCCCGCCGCGCGGGAAATTCTTCGACAGCGGCTGTCCGTCGGAGCCCGTCAGAACCCCCGCGAAATTTCGGCCCTTTCCTTGATCGGACATGACAATTTCGCTCCTGGTCATCCAACTGGCGTGCAGTTCGTTACTTGCGGTCCTGGTAACTTCAGGTATCCGATACCTGCTGATCAGGCCAAGGAATTGGCATTCACCCGCGACGAACCTTGTCGTCCTGGCTGCACATCCGGACGACTGCGTGGTTCTTGCCGGAGAGTATGCACTGTGGGTACTGGCGCAGGGGATGAAAGTGGATATCGTGTATTTCACTTCCGGAGCTGACGATCCAGCCTCGTCGCGCGCAAAGACGCGTGAGCGCGAGGCATTGGCCGCATGGTCGTCGGTTGGCGTACCTGAAACAAACCTGCATTTCCTTGAATACGGGCAGTCTCCGATGAAGGGAAGCTGCATCCTTGACGAGTCTGCTCTCGCCGGGGCGACGGAGGCCATAAAAAATATCATCGTTTCGGCCATGCCCGGAACAGCCATATTCGTTCCCGCCGCAGGCGAGACCCACGCCGATCACCGGACGACTCGCCGCGTAGGCCTTGCGGCGGTAATTGCCAGTGGGCGAAAGGATCTGCTCGTTCTGGAAGCACCTGAGTACAACCCCTGCCTGAGCCTTGCGCGCTCTCCCGGCAAAGTGGTCCGCTATTTCCTGAAAGCCTTGCCCCTGATCTGGCGTTTCGGCGGCAAGGTCGATACCTCGGCTTTCCCGGGCTTCATTCGCGGCGGCGGTGCCTACATGCTTGGCGATGAAGCCATCAGCGACAGAAAAAACCAAATGCTCAGACATTTTGCCTCCGAGGATGGTGAAAAGCTGGTCAGGCATTTCGGGTTCCAGAATCAGTTTCGCCCAGTGATATTTCCGATTTCACCGCAAGACGAACACTATGGAGCGGGCTTTGTAAAAATTGGAAAGTATCGGTTTGGACTGAGCGTTGTCGGGCTTTGGTTCGCAATCTATTTATTGACGATAGGATTATTCTGGCAAATACCGGAAAAGATGACCACTATTAATCCAGGTAGCAAACTGCTATTGCCCGTGTGCGGTATGTTGACGATCTTCCTTCTTTATGCTGGCACTCGCGCTCACAGGCGAGCAGAATCAGTTTTGCTCTATGTGTCTGGTATTGTTGGAATTATAGGTGGTTTATTGAGAATTACGTAACCGCATGACAACCTATTCCATCCTGATGCGTTATATCGATGTCAGAATTGCATCGGGCAGGTCAGGTGGCAGGCCTATCCGGACACGGCCGACGGATGCGCAGATGCTGGGGCTGATCCAAGCCATCCATCAGGAACTGAGAGGTGCCTACGGATCGCCGC
>CAZGQB010000331.1:0-2874 GCA_964527055.1 uncultured Sulfuritalea sp. | reverse complement strand
GTCGGCGAGGATCGCGCCCCAGGGGTTCTCCTGCGGGGTGGCGCCTTGCAGCGCGCCATCGAGCGCCGTGCCGTCGGCCATGCGCAGGACGAAGGGGCTCAGGCTGTAGAGTGCGGCGAAGGCGCCGAAGTCCTCGCGGGCAGCTTCTTTCAGTGTAGCGACGTCCGTGCTGATCGGAGCAAGGGTGAGCTTGTCGGCCAGCGCCGTATAGGCGGGCTTGTCGGTGATGGCTTTCAGCTTGGCATAGAAGGCCTCACGACCCGAGTAGGTCTTGCCGTCGGCACCGATGAAGGTGCCTTGGGCGCCGGCATCGCCGATCTGCCACCAGGTGTTGCCCTCCGCACTGCCGTTAAGCCGGTTGGCCTTGATCTGGGGGCCAAGGACCAGATCGGCCAGGGCATTGACGACGTTCTCCAGAACATCGCCTTCGGCTTGGCCCTGGCCGCTGTTGATTTCCGCCTTGCGCCAGGAGGCGTTTTTCAGGATCGCATTGAGCGTGTCGGTGGCGGCCGCCCCGTCGCGCTGTGCTGCGGGAAGCAGATTCAGGAGGGTGTTCTGCACGGCGAGGCTGTCGACGATAAGGACGAGGCTGTGGGTGTCGGCGAAGTTATTGAGGCCGAACTTGTCCTGCAGCAGGTTGATCTCGAACCCGGTCAGTCCCCGGACGACGGTTCCGACGAAGCTGCCGCGCGTCAGCGGCTGGTCTTCGATGAAGAGGTCGACGTTGGCGCCGTAATGGACGCCCGAATTGGCCACCGCCGACCAGGGGGCTGCGGTGGTTTCCTTGCCGACCAGATCCCACTGGTTCGTCAGCGGCGGATCGCCGGGGGTCTTGCTCGTTACGCTGAGCACCCGCTCCGTGCGCTGGCTGGCTAGATCGATGGCAAGGCGGTAGTCGAGGGTCTGGGCGAGGATCTCGTTCGCAGGCACGGGCTGGAGAGGCCGGTCGTCCGTGCCGCCGGAGGTGAAGTTCCGGATGCGCTCGGCTTCCTCTTGCAAAGTGATGATGGCGTCGAGCGAGCGGCGGATGCGCGCCGCGTCGGCGGGCAGCGTCGGCGGGGTGAGGTCGACGTCGATGCCCGGTTCGGCATACTCGATGTTGAGCGCATATCTTGCCTGCACGGCCGTCCAGGTGCCGTTGGCGAGGTTCTCGCGGATTTGTTCGTACAGCGGCGCAAGGCGGTCGCTCAGGTCAAGCGCGGCTTTGAGCTCCGTCGTCGGGTTGGCGCGCAGGATGTTGAAGTAATTGAGCGTATCGTTCAGCGTGCCGCCATCCTCGATCTTGCCGACGCCGGCGCCGTTGAAGGTGACGACCTGGCCGGGAATCACTGTCGGCCGACCCGCCGCGGCGTCTTCCCGGCGCAGCAGGTTGAAGGCGGTGGCCAGATGCCCGCCCAGGCTGTAGCCGGTGACGTTGAGCGGCCCGTCGATCTGGCTTTTGATGCTCTGATACCAGGCTTCCATGTCCGAAAGTTGGCCGAAGGCCCAGCCGGTGTTGAAGATCTCCAGCGCGCCGGTCGCGGCGCTGTCGCGGATGGCGTCGTCGACGAATTCGGTGGAGCGGAAGCTGATGACGTATTCGTTGGTGGTGTTGTTCCTGAACAGCGTGCCGGAGAAGCCGGTGGGGGTGTTGGGCTTCTGCGCGACGACTTGCCATTCGGCGGTGAACTTGGTGGCTTCGGTTTCGGTGAATTTGGAGGCGTGGTCGTTGCCGTCAGTCAGCGCTTTTTTGAGTGCTGCAGGATCGGTAAGTAGATTTCCGGATTGGTCGACCAAGAACGCTTCAGCGGCCATTTGCAGATTCGCAAACTTCAGGTATTCGGCAATCGTGGGCATGTCATTTCTCCTGCTTGATGTGTAGAACAGCTTCGACAAACCGGCGAGTTTGTTGAAGCTGAAACGGTGGATTTCTTTCGAACCTCGGGAAAGCGGGACACGCGGCATTCGCGGCAAGACGCCACGGCGACCGCCCGCCTGACGTATCACCCTGCCCGCGATCCATCATGTAGCCGATGCGCTCGGCCATGACTTCGTTGGTTTGCAGGTCGATCACCTTGAGCGAGCTGCCGGCGATCCAGTAGTCGCGGTCTTCACGGATGGAGATGTCGTCGTAAGTGACGCCGTAGCGGGGGGGCTTGCCGGGGGCGGGGACTTTGTCGAGGACGAAGGCATAGATGTTGAGGTCGTAGTTGGGGTTGCGTTCCAGCGCCATCTGAACCCCTTTGGCGGTGACATCCTTACGTCCGACGGCTTTCATCGAGCCGGTGTAGCGGTAGCGTTGGCCGTCTTTCTCGTCTAGGGCTTCGACGTAGCGGTAGCCGTTGGAGACCAATGCCTCGAACGCCAGAGAGCCATTCTGATTGCGCCCTTGAAGGAAGCTGTTGATCAATCCTTTGCCACCTACGTCATGTCCGTAGGGATCATCCATCCTGTATTGCTGGTCAAAGTTTGTTTCGTCGGGACGCAGCTTCATCAGGAAGACACCCTCGACGTTCTCCGCGGTGCGATGAATGAAGACCCCCGCCCTCTTGCAGCGCTCGGCAAACATCGACTCGGCCTTGGACAGCCTTGCGCGCCCATCCTCGCGCGTCGGCGTGTTCTGCGCCCCGCCCGTTGCGGTACAGGCTGCAATAACGAAGGGCAGTAGTGTCGTGGCGATACGTTGAAATAGTATCCTGTTCATGCCGCGTTCCTCCAGATGTTTTGGTTGTCTGCTGTCGGTCGTACTTCGCCGTCCCGCCAGCCCCGACTTTTTGTAAGAGAGTTCACGTAAAGCTTACGTGCATGCATTGTGGGACCAAAATCAAAGCGAGTCATGCTGCCCGACTCATCGGCCAAGAGCACCACATAGCGGTCCGCCAGATAGTCGCCATG
>CAZGQB010000330.1:0-2893 GCA_964527055.1 uncultured Sulfuritalea sp. | reverse complement strand
GCCATCGCCGCGGCGGCGCTGGACCACGCGGCGGGCAAGGGCATCGGCTTCTCCGCCGTGGTGCACCTCGGCGCCGGGCTGGACGTCGACCTCGCCGACGTGCTCGACTGGCTGGCGGAGGACCCGGAGACCGAGGCCATCCTGGTGCAGTTCGAAACGGCGCCGGCGGGGCGCAAGTTCATGTCGGCGGCGCGCGCCGCGGCGCGCAACAAGCCGGTGGTGGCGATGCGCGGCGCGCACCTCGACAGCCGCGCCGGAAAAGCCGGCCCCTTGTGCAGCGACGACGTCTATGAAGCCGCGCTGCGCCGCGCCGGCTGGATCCGCATCGAGGCGCTGGAGGATTTGTTCGACGCCGCCGAGGCCATGGCGCGGGTGCGGCCGTTGCGCGGCGAGCGCCTCGCCATCGTCGGCAACGGCAGGGGCCTGGGCCGCATCGCCGCCGGCGCGCTGCTGAAATTCGGCGGCAGCCTGGCCCGGCTCGGCCCGGAAACCGCGCAGAAACTCGCCGGGCTGATGCGCACCGGCGCGCCGCCCGACAATCCGCTGGCGCTGCCGCCCGACCTGAGCCCCGCCCACTGGACCGCCGCGCTCGACGCGCTGGCCGCGGACGAAGGCATCGACGCCGTGCTCACCGTGTATTCGCCCTCGCCCTTCGCCTCAGGCACCGAGGTGGCCGCCGCGATCGGCGCCGCCGCGGCGCAGACCGCCAAGAACATCTTCAGCTGCTGGGTCGGCGGCAGCGCGATGCGGGAAGCGCAGCAGGTGGCCGCCGCCAAGGGATTGCTGGCGCACGACTCGCCGGAAAAGGCCATCGGGGTCTTCCTCGGCATCGTCAATTACGAGCGCAACCGCGAGCTGCTGCTGCAGATGCCGCCCTCGGTGACCGAGGAATTCGTCCCCGACCTCGATGGCGCCCGCGCCGCCGTGGCCGAGGCGCTCGCCGCCGGCGCCGGCATGCTGCCGCCGCGCGGCGCGCGGCAGCTGCTGCTGGCCTACGGCATCGAATCCGGGGAAGCCGTGGCGGCGGGCAACATCGACGCCGCGATCGACGCCGCCGACGCCGCCGGCTATCCGGTCGACATCGCGCTGGCGCTGGCCAGCGATGCCGGGCACACGCTGCTGGCGCGCGAGCTGCGCTCGCCGGAAGACATCCGCATCGCCGTGCGCGGCCTGCGCGCCCGCGCCCGCGCCGAATTCCCCGGCGTGCGCGTCGGCGGCTACCGCCTGCGGCCCAGCGTCGCGCGCAGCGGCCTGCCGGCGCTGCGCCTGGGCGTCGCCGACGATGCCGTGTTCGGGCCGGTGATCTACCTCGGCGCATCCGGCGGCGACGCCCGCGACAACGTGGTGGCCCTGCCGCCGCTCAACCGGCGCCTGGCGATGGACATGGTCACCCGCGGCGGCTTCGCCCGCGAGGCCGCCGAGGAAGAACGCGAAGCCCTGGAAACCGGGCTGGCGACGGTGCTGGTGCGGCTGTCGCAGCTGCTCACCGACATCGACGAAGTCACCGCCGTCGAACTCGACCCGATCCACGTCGAAACCAGCGGCGTGGTGGCGCGCGAACGGCACATCCACGTCGAGAAGCGCGGCCGCCACGCCGGCTTCCGCCGCTTCGCCATCCGCCCCTACCCGCGGGAACTCGAACAGCAGATCGACTGGCGCGGCAGGAAGCTGCTGATCCGGCCGATCCGGCCCGAGGACGAGACCACGCTGGCCGACCTGATCGCCTCGCTCGACCCCGAGGATTCGCGCATGCGCTTCTTCGGCACCATGCGCAAGCTGCCGCGCTCGCAGCTGGCCCGCTTTACCCAGATCGACTACGACCGCGAGATCGCGCTGGTGGCCATCGAGCGCGACGCCGGCGGCGTCGAGCGCTCGCTGGGCGAGGCGCGCATGGTGGCCGACCCGGACAACGCGGTGGCCGAGTTCGCCATCCTGGTCGCCTCCGACGTCAAGGGCGGCGGCCTCGGCCGGCGCCTGATGGAAAACCTGATCGAGTGCGCCCGCAACCGCGGCATCGGCGAATTGCGCGGTGAAACCCTGAGCGAGAACACGCGCATGCAGGACCTCGCGCGCAAGCTCGGCTTCACCCTGAAGACCGGGCCCGGCGTGATCGAAATGCGCCTGACGCTGCACCCGCCGCCGGCTTAAGCCGCCGAACCGCCTTCAGCCGGGCGGCGTCCCGGTGTGCATGCGGATGCGGCCGACGAAGGCGATGGCGAGGCAGGTGGCGCCGACGGCCAGCCAGCCGACCTTGTCGTAGCCGGCGATGCGCCCCGAGGCGTCGGCGGCGATCATCGCGCCGCCCAGCCAGGAGGCGCCGCCCGAAGCCAGCTGCTGCACGGCGCCGTTCAGCGCGAGGAAGGTGCCGCGCAGGCGCGGCTGCACGGCGGAGGTGACGATCGCCATGGCCGGCACCATGCGTCCCGGCACGAAGATGAAGAACACGGTCGACCAAAACACGGCGACCCACAGCGCCACCGGCCACAGGTGGGTCTGCACCAGCAGCGGCAGCATCGAACACAGCGCCATGGCGCGGTAGGTGCGCACCTTGCCGTAGCGGTCGGCCAGGCGCCCCACCAGGCGCGAGGTGAAGAAGGTGGCGCAGCCGCCGCACAGGTAGACCAGCGGGATGTCCTCCAGGCGGACGCCGACATTCGCCGTCAGGTAGATCGTGATGTAGGGAATCACGCAAAAGCCGGAGACCATGATCAGGGCCATGAACAGCAGCGCGCGCAGGTGGTTGCGGTCGCGCAGCACCGCCGCCATGGCCGCCAGCGGATGGGCGCGCTCGGTCTCGCTGACGGTGGCCGTCGGCAGGTGCCCGCGCAACTCGGGCAGCATTTTCCAGCCCAGCAGCAAAAAGCCGCAGGCCAGCAGCGCGATGAAAAAGAAC
>CAZGQB010000329.1:0-2902 GCA_964527055.1 uncultured Sulfuritalea sp. | reverse complement strand
GGCGATGGCGCAAAGCGGCCGCTTCGACGCACTGGTGGCGCTGGGCTGCGTGATCCGCGGCGAGACCTACCATTTCGAGGTCGTTTCCAACGAATCGGCGCGCGGCATCACCGACGTGCAGCTCAACGCGGGAATCCCGATCGCGAATGCGGTGCTGACCACCGAAAACGACGACCAGGCGCTGGTGCGCATGGTGCAGAAAGGCGCGGAAGCAGCCCAGGCCGCGATCGAAATGGCGAACCTGCTGAAAGCGCTGAAGTAATGGCCAGCGGCAAGTCGCCGCGGCGGCGCGCCCGCGAATTCGTCGTCCAGGGCCTCTACCAATGGCAGGTCGGCGACCAGGATGAAGCGGCGATCCAGGTCCAGGCGGAATCGGTGGCCGGCTTCGACAAGGCCGACCGCGAGCTCTACCTTGCCTTGCTGCGCGAGACGCGACAGCAGGCCGCGTCACTTCAGGCTGAACTGGCGCCGCATATCGACCGCCACTGGGACGAGGTCTCGCCCATCGAGCGCTGCATCCTGCTGCTGGGGGCCTGCGAGCTCAAGCTGCATCCGGAAACACCGTATCGCGTGATCATCAACGAAGCCATCGAACTGGCCAAGACCTTCGGCGGCACCGACGGCCACAAGTTCGTCAATGGCGTGCTGGACAAACTGGCCGCAGTGCTGCGTTCCGGAGAAACAAAACCCAAATAGCCACAGAGGACACAGAGATCACAGAGGAGAATCAAGAGGGTTTTCTCTGTGCCCTCTGTGTCCTCTGTGGCAAATAAGGTTTTCATGCCTTCCGAATTCGCACTGATCGACAGGTACTTCAAGCGACCCACCCGTCACACGCTGCTCGGCGTCGGTGACGACGGCGCGCTGATCGCGCCGAGCGCCGGGTGCGAACTGGTGATCTCCACCGACATGCTGGTGGAGGGTACGCATTTTCTGGCCGATACCGACCCCGGGGATCTCGGCTGGAAAGCCCTCGCGGTGAATGTTTCCGACATCGCGGCCATGGGTGCGCGGCCGCGCTGGGCGACGCTGGCCGTCGCCCAGCCTGCCGCCGATGAAGTTTGGGTCGCAGCCTTCGCCCGCGGCGTCTTCGCCTGCGCCGGCGAGTTCGGCATCGACCTGATCGGCGGCGATACCACGCGCGGCCCGCGCAATTTCTGCGTCACGATCTTCGGCGAGGTCGAGCCCGGTCGCGCCCTGCGCCGGAGCGGCGCCAAAGCCGGCGACGAAATCTGGGTCTCCGGCCGGCCCGGCCGCGCGGCCATGGGCCTCGCCCACCTGCAGGGACGGATCCGCCTCGACGAACCCGAACTCTCCGACTGCATCGCGGCCCTGCAGCGGCCGCAGCCGCGCGTCGCGCTCGGCCTCGCATTGCAAGGACTGGCCACTGCGGCGATTGACGTGTCCGACGGCCTGCTCGCCGACCTCGGCCACATCCTCGAAGCATCCGGAGTTGCGGCGCGGCTGAAAATCGCCGTTACCTGCCCGCGAAGCGGCGTCCCAGGTGCGCAAGGCGAGCCGGCACCGACTTTCGCACGCGATGCGCTGTTGGCCGGCGGCGACGACTACGAACTGATCTTCACCGCACCGCCAGCCAAGCATGCCGACATCGCGGCATTGTCGCAGCCCCTTGACCTGGCCCTGACCTGCTTCGGTCGCATCGAAGACGGACCCGCCGGCCGCATCGACCTGAGGGATGCCGGCGGAACACCGATAGCAGCGCCCCGTCGCGGCTATGACCATTTTATGTTCCCGCCGGAGGTGGGGACGGGATCCCCTGAGGATCTGTCCCGGCCAGAGGCGGGGACGGTATCCCCGGATGCATAACATGGCCAGACTGCCCGCGCCGTCGCTGAAATTCCTTCTCCACCACCCGGCGCACCTGGTCGCCTGCGGTTTCGGCAGCGGACTCTCGCCCTGGGCACCGGGTACCGTGGGGACGGCGTTCGCCTGGCTCAGCTACCCTTACCTGCGCATGTACCTGCAAGGCGACCTCGGTTTCGCCATCTTCCTGCTGCTGACCTTCGCGCTCGGGGTTTCCGCCTGCCAGGTCGCCGGCCGCGCACTGGGCGTCATCGACCACGGCGCCATCGTCTGGGACGAAATCGTGCCGTTCTGGCTGGTGCTGCTGTTCGTGCCGCCCGAACTGCTGTGGCAGTTGGCGGCCTTCCTCTGGTTCCGCTTCTACGACATCCTGAAGCCCGAGCCGGCCCGTTTCTTCGACACGCAGGTCAAGAACGGCTTCGGCGTCATGATGGACGACCTCGTCGCCGCCGGGTACACGATTTTGACCATCGCGATTTTCAAGGCTTTTTTGCCCTTCTGATGGATAGCGAACTGATCGCCCTGTCGGAAAGCGTGGGCGCGGCGTGTCGCCAGCGCCGACTTTTGCTTGCCACCGCCGAATCCTGCACCGGAGGCTGGGCGGCCCAAGTGATCACTCACACGGCAGGCAGTTCCGGGTGGTTCGAGCGCGGCTTCGTGACCTATGCCAACGAGGCCAAGGTCGAGATGCTCGGCGTGCGCCCCGAGACCCTGCAGGAATTCGGCGCGGTCAGCCAGGAAATCGCGGCCGAAATGGCCGCCGGTGCCCTGAAAAACTCCAAGGCCATGTTTTCATTGGCCATTACCGGAATTGCCGGCCCCACGGGTGGCTCACCTGGTAAGCCAGTGGGCACCGTATGCTTTGCCTGGTGTCGAGCCGGCACCTTCCCTGGAACCGAAGTCAAAGTTTTCGCCGGAAACCGGGAAGCAGTGCGTCGCCAGGCGGTGATCCACGCCCTGCGCGGCTTCCTGCTCCGCCTCGACATCGCTTGATCCGTCGGAAGCGCAAAAACTGTGCCATCCATGCCATAATCGAATCACTCTAAGGAAAGCAAAAAATGGACGAGAACAAGAGCAA
>CAZGQB010000328.1:0-2905 GCA_964527055.1 uncultured Sulfuritalea sp. | reverse complement strand
GCATCGTCGGCGCGGTGGTGACGCTGATGGGCCTGCTCGCCTTCCCGGCCATGCTGCGCCACGGCTACGACATCCGCCTGTCGGCCGGCGCCATCACCGCCGGCGGCTGCCTCGGCATCCTGATCCCGCCCTCGGTGCTGCTGATCGTCTACGGCGCCACGGCCGGGGTTTCGGTGGTGCAGCTCTACGCCGGCGCCTTCTTCCCCGGCATCATGCTGGCCAGCCTCTACATTCTTTACGTGATTTTCGTCGCCAGGCTCAATCCGCATCTGGCACCGCCGCTGTCGATGGAGGAGCGGCATATCGACCTGCCGCCGGCTAATGAAAAGATGCGGCAGACAATCAGCCACCGCGTGCTGCCGGGGCTGATCGGCGCGCTCAAGGGGTCGCGCAACCTCGGCATCAGCAGCGGCACCATCGCCAGGCAGGGCTTCATCGCGCTGCTGCCGGCGTTCACGCTGGTCGTGTTCCTCGGTTTCACCTGGCACCTCGCGACCAAGCCGGCGGCAAAGGCCGAAGCCGAGGGTCTGATGCAAATGGGCGGCGGCGTGATTGCCGAGGAAGCGGACGAGGGCGACGCCGGCGGGCTCGCCGAACCCAAGGAGGAAGGCGAGGAAGGGCTCAAGGAGCCACCGGCGGAAGGGCTCAAGGAACCTCCAGCCGAAGGACTCAAGGAACCGCCGGTGGAGGGTGTCAAGGAACCCCCAGCGGCAAAGGTCGCCACCGCGACTGCGCCGGAGGCGGCACCAATGGCGCCGGAAGCCGAAGCCGCCGAGCGCCTGCCGGTGCCGACCTGGTACTGGATCATGGCGGGCATCAGCCTGGTTACGGCGGTGGCCTTCTATGCCGTTTTTACCTTCGTCCGCCTCGAAGTATTCAAGATGCTGCTGGGATCCTTCTTCCCGCTGGCGCTGATGATCCTCGCCGTGCTGGGCAGCATCGTCTTCGGTTTCGCGACGCCGACCGAAGCCGCGGCGCTGGGTTCGGCCGGCGGCTTCATCCTCGCCGCGGCCTACAGGCAGCTCAACTTCACCGTTGTCAAGGAGTCGGTGTTCCTCACCGCAAAAACCTCGGCCATGGTCTGCTGGCTGTTCGTCGGTTCCTCGATCTTCTCGGCGGCCTTCGCGCTGCTGGGCGGACAGAACCTGGTCGAGCAATGGGTCCTCTCGCTCAACATGACGCCGCTGCAGTTCATGCTGCTCAGCCAGTTCATCATCTTCATCCTCGGCTGGCCGCTGGAATGGACCGAGATCATCGTCATCTTCATGCCGATCTTCATTCCGCTGCTGGCGCACTTCAACATCGACCCGCTGTTTTTCGGGCTGCTGGTGGCGCTGAACCTGCAGACGGCCTTCCTCTCGCCACCGGTGGCGATGGCCGCCTTCTACCTGAAGGGCGTCTCGCCGCCGCATGTGACCTTGAACCAGATCTTCGCCGGCATGATGCCCTTCATGGTGATCCAGGTGATTGCGCTTGCGCTGCTCTACGTCTTTCCCGAGATCGGCTTGTGGCTGCCCAAGGTGCTGTACAACTGATCGTCTGAAACACCCGTGGATAAAGGGTCTTGGGGCGTCATGCCTCAAGGCTCAATACCCACACGGCTTCTGGAAGTGCATACCATGCGAAGCCCGCTGCATGCGGCTTCCAGCGGTGTGCCATGTCGGCCTCCCGATGCCTGGCCGGGTGTTCTTCCCGCCACACGTATATCGAACGGCCTAAGCCGTTCCACCTAGGCTGCCATCTCGCCCTCCCGGCCGATTCGGCCTTGTCCGAATGCGGATATCGTTCGACTGTGCGGCATTCCCCCCGCACGCTGCGAGTTCGCGTTCCTCCATGCTAGATTCGCCGGGAACTGGCCTCGCGGGAAACTCCAGCATGGAATACGCACGCAAACTTGCCTCGGCGACCGATCATTTGCGATTCGCTCTCATCCTTCTCGCCAGCCTGCAGGCGGCGCCGGGTTGGGCGCAGCAGCGCGACGGCGAAAGCGGGTTCTTCGAAGAACTGCCGGTCGTGCTGTCTGCATCCAGGCTGCCGCAGCCACTGTCCGAGGCGCCCGGAGCGGTGACGGTGCTCAGCCGGGATTTCATCCGCGCCACCGGTTATCGCGACATCGGGCGGCTGTTTCGCCTGGTGCCGGGATTCAACGTGGTGCACGACCGGGCGCATACCTCGGCACTGAACTACCACGGCCTGACGTCTTCCTTCGCGTCGAACAAGATGCAGGTGCTGATCGACGGGCGTTCGGTTTATTCGAACTATTTCGCCGGCGGCGTCGATTGGGGCGGGCTGCCGATCACGATCGACGAGATAGACCGCATCGAGATCGTGCGCGGCTCGAGTTCGGCCACCTACGGATCGAACGCGTTTCTCGGCGTGGTCAACATCATCACCCGGCACAGCGCCGAGGACGAAGGCGTGATGCTCGGATTGCGCACTGGCAACCGGAACCAGTTCGACGCGGCGGCCCGATTCGGCATGCGTGCAAACGACGTGTCGTTTCGCGTGTCCGCCGAACACGGATCCGACTCGGGCTTCGCGAATCTGCACGATGACCGGCGGAACTCCATCGCCACCGTGCGGGCCGACTACCGGGTTTCGCCGCAGTCCGAGATCACCTTCGGCGCCGGCGCCAACAGTTCGCTGCGCGGTCTGGGTTACCCGAACGACTTCGGCAACGAGGTCCGCAACGCCGATTCCCTGCAGGATTTCATGCACCTTCGCTGGCGCTATACGCCCGGCCCGGACGAGGAATGGTCCGCCGGTTATTACCACAATACCGAGTACGCCCGCGAGCGGTTGCCTTTCGTCCTTGGCCCGGGCCTGGTCCTGTTTGCCAACTTCGACCGCAAGGCGCATCGCGACAACATCGACTTCCAGCACTACTTCCGGCCGCTGAAGAACC
>CAZGQB010000327.1:0-2909 GCA_964527055.1 uncultured Sulfuritalea sp. | reverse complement strand
CGCAACGGCCGGTGACCCGCATCGACGGCGAAATGGTGTCCTGGTACGGCAGCCGCGCGATCGCCGGCCTGCGCTACCTGGCCGCCCTGCGCCGTCAGCTCGCCTGAAGCGCCGTCATTGCCACGGCCGGCTTTGAACGGCCGGCCGGCTGCGCGGACGCCGAGCAGAACTCCGCGAATTCCCCGCTACGTCAAGCGCCGGGTTTCCACGCCACGACCTCAGCCGCCGGCGTAGAGGCTGCAGCGCTCGAATTCGCTGCCGCGCTCGAGGATGCGGAACAGCTTCACCATCCGGGGCTGGTGATCGATCATGACCTGGACGCGACGCTCCAGCTTGAAGGTGCCGGCCGGAACCACCAGGCTTGTGGGCACCCGCAGTGCCGGGATTTCCGGCAGCAGCAGGCCTTTGCGCCAGCCGGCGGTGGTTTCCTCCGGATCGATGACGCGAATCGCCACGGCGCGCGCCTCGCCGGGAAACAGCTGGATGCCGACCTGCAGCATGTCGTCCGCGCCGCGCAGGGCCCAGCGCACGCAGGCCAGCATGAAGCGCTCGCCGCTGCCGATCTTGACGGCGGTCAGCATGCCGGCGCCGACGCGCACGCCTTCGCGCAGCGGCCGGGCCAGGCAGAGCCCTGTCGCCGATTCGTTGACCACCTGCCAGTCGTCCATCACCAGCCAGTTCTCGACCTGCGGATCATCCCGGCCGGAATCGGATTGCATCGTATGGCGGCGCTCGCCGAAGGTTTCGAACTCCTCCCGTTCGCGGCGCAGCGTGGCGTCGTCGCGTGAGGGCGCGCGGAATGCCTGGCGCCCGCTGAGCTGGAAGTGCACCGCCTCGAAGCCGGCCACGACGCGACAGGCGCCGGTGGCGGCGCGGCGCTCTTCGCGCCGCCTGGCGCCGCCCGCGCACCAGCGCTGCAGCAGGCGCTGCAGCAACTGCCCGGCGGCCGGCTGGGTGACGTCGTCGCCGAGCTGCAGCTCGGCCGGGGCGCGGCCCTGTTCCAGCAGGGCGATGCGGGCCGCCAGGCTTTTGCGCAGTTCCGTGGTTTCCAGCCAGCGGCCGTTGCCGGCCGCCTGCGGCACATGGCCGGGCGGACGTTCGGAGTCGAGGTCCACCCACAGTGGCACGGCGCGGTTGCGGATGTCCTCCGGCGGCGCCGTCAGCAGTTCCGGCTTGGCGCCCCAGCGCCGCGCCCAGCGGGCGATCCAGGCCAAGTGCCGCGCTGGCAGTTCGTAGGGGCTGGCGGCGCCGAGCAGGTTGCATTCGGCGTAGGCGGCCAGCGCGCTGGTCTGCGTGCCGCCGTGGCGCAGCGGGTCGCTGACCGCCGTTTCGGTGATGCCGAGGGCTTCGGCGACGGCAATGACCTGGTGCAGATTCCGCCAGTAGGCCGCATCCGGCAACTGTTCGCCGCGGCACAGGTCCACCTGCCAGTCGGCGAATGTCGCCAGCGCGCGCTGGGCCAGCAATGCCGTCAATGGCAGGTTGCGCCCGTTGCCTGCGTCGCACAGCGCGGTGAAGCAGCGCAGGTAGCCCTGCGCCAGGATGCTCCAGACCTCCAGCGTGCGCTCCAGCGCGGCCTGCTCCGGGTTGGCCAGGGGCAGCGGCCGGCCCGCGAAGATGTTGGCCGCAGTGCCCTGCACCTCGATGATCGGCTGGCGCAGGGCTTCGAGGATGGCGAAGCGCTCGCCCGGCGGCAGCTCGTGGCGGTGCAGCAGGTTGAGCTGGCGCAGCAGTATCGGCTGCGCCAGCGAAACATTCGCCAGCGGCACCCGCGCCAGCCAGGCGGCGCATTCGGCGGCGTCGAGGAAGGCGGGTTTCTGCTCGCTGCCGGCGGCGGGCGGCGGCGCCTTGGCGGCTCTTGCCGCATTCGCGGCGGCCGTGCGTGGTGCGTGGGGCGGGATGCTGCCCGATGGCGGTTTCGCGAAGTCGGGGGTAGTGCTGACGGACGTGGCCATATCGATCTCCTGGTGATCCCGCTGCCCTGGGGCGCCCGGTTTGGCGCCCTGTAGGCCGGTGATTTTGCGTCGCCGCCTTTCGACGGGTTTGCCTTGTTTCAGAATCAACGCTTGCTTTATATGGCAAGCAATGGGCCGCGGCAAGGTACTATTTCACGCCCTCACCCACCGCCGTGCCGCCGCCGCCGACTTTTGCGGCATCGTTCCGTCCACTCCATGAACCCTTCCCCATCCCCCCGGCCCCTCGACCCGGCGCGCGAACGCGCGCTGCTGGTGACGCTGGCCGGCATCCAGTTCGCGCACATCCTCGACTTCATGATCATGATGCCGCTCGGCCCGGTATTGATGCGGGAATTCGGCGTCGGCACCCGCGAGTTCGGCCTGCTGGTGTCGTCCTACACCTTTTCCGCGGCCTGCACCGGCCTGCTGGCGGCGACCTTCGTCGACCGCTTCGAGCGCAAGCGCCTGCTGCTGGCGATGTTCGCGCTGTTCGCGCTGGCGACGCTGGCCTGCGGCCTGGCGCCGGGCTACTGGACGCTGCTGGCGGCGCGCGGCACGGCGGGCGCCTTCGGCGGCGTGCTCGGCTCGATGGTGCAGACCATGGTCGGCGACCTGATCCCCTTCGAGCGGCGCGGCCGCGCCAGCGGCACCGTGATGTCGGCCTTCTCGCTGTCGACCGTGGCCGGCGTGCCGCTGTCGCTCTACCTGGCCAACCAGTTCGGCTGGCGCTCGCCGTTCTTTTTCATCGCGGCGCTGGCCTGCGGCTTTTTGCTGCTGGGCTGGAGGTTGCTGCCCGAGTTGCGCGGGCACCTGCCGACGGCCACCGTCTCCGAGACCGAACGCGCGCATCCGCTGGCGGCCATGGCGGCGGTGCTGCGCGACCGCAACCACTTGCGTGCGCTGCTGTTCATGGCCCTGATCATGGTCTCGGGCTTTTGCGTGATGAAAAAGAAC
>CAZGQB010000326.1:0-2914 GCA_964527055.1 uncultured Sulfuritalea sp. | reverse complement strand
TTCGCGGCACACTGACGCAAACCAGCGTTTATCCGCGTGAAGTCGTCAAGCGGGCCTTGGTGCATAACGCCGGTGCCGTGATCCTGGCCCACAACCATCCGTCGGGCCTTGCCGAACCCTCACTCGCCGACGAAGTACTCACTTCGTCACTGAAGCAGGCTCTGGCGCTTATCGACGTCAAGCTCCTGGACCATTTCATCGTGACCGGGGGCGCGGAGCCGCTCTCTTTCGCCGAACGGGGATTGATTTAAAAAGGATTGAGTTTTGGGGCGATTGTTTGGTAAACTTGCCGGCTTCGCAAAATGAGCATTCAGGAGCACCACATGTCTCGCGTATGTCAAGTGACGGGCAAGGCCCCGATGGTAGGGAACAACGTGTCCCACGCCAACAACAAGACCAAGCGTCGATTTCTGCCGAATCTGCACAGCCGCCGCTTCTGGATCGAAACCGAAAACCGCTGGGTCAGCCTGCGCGTGTCGAACGCCGGTCTGCGCACCATCGACAAGAAGGGCATCGACGTTGTCCTCGCCGAGCTGCGTGAGCGCGGCGAGCGCGTCTAATCAGGAGACCACATCATGGCCAAGGGCGGACGCGAAAAGATCAAGCTGGAATCCACCGCAGGAACGGGACACTTCTACACCACGACGAAGAACAAGAAGACCACCCCGGAAAAGCTGGAGTTCCTGAAGTATGACCCGAAGGCGCGCAAGCATGTCGCCTACAAGGAAGTGAAGCTGAAGTAAGTCAGCGCTTCGCCGAAAAAACCCGCCGCGGCGGGTTTTTTATTGCCTGTTTCCGGATTTCAGACCGCGTAGCGCCGCAGGCGCAGCGAAAACTCTTCCAGCTGGCGAATCCCGCTTTGCTCGGCGCGCGCCACCCAGTCCTGCAGCTGGCTAACGAGCTGGTCGTGCGACGCGGCCGAGCGTGCCCACAGCGCTTCCAGTTCGGCGCGCATGGCATAGCCACGGGACAGCGGTTCGCTTTGTGCCAGCAGAGCCACCAGACGCTCCTTCTGCGGCGCAGGCAGGGCGGCACCATCTTCGCCGAGCAACTGCTTCATCACGCGCCCTTCGCGCGCTTCGATCTTCAGCCGGGAAAACTCTTCGGCGGCCAGCTGGCGCAGTCCCTTCATGTACTTTGCCAGGACGTCATAGCGGTGGGTGACGACCGCCTGCAACAATTCGAGGTCGATCGTCGGTCGCGCCGCACCCAGGCGCAGCCTGGGCGCCACCTTCTTCACGCGCGCGAGGCCAAGCTTCTCCAGGGCGCAGATATACATCCAGCCGATGTCGAACTCATACCACTTGCTGGAGAGTTTGGCCGAAGTCGCGAATGCGTGATGGTTGTTATGCAGCTCCTCGCCGCCGATCAGAATGCCGAACGGAAAGAAATTGGTGGAAGCGTCGGCGCAGGCGAAATTCCGATAGCCCCAGAAGTGGCCGATGCCATTTACCACACCGGCCGCCCAGAAGGGAATCCAGGCCATCTGCACGCCCCAGATCAGGGCGCCCGGCCAGATGCCGAACAAGGCAAGATCGATGCCCAGCATGAGCAGGATCCCGAACTTGTATGGCCGGGCATACACCTTCCGCTCCAGCCAGTCATCGGGGGTGCCGTGCCCGTAGCGCACCAGGGTATCGGCATTGCGCGACTCCCTGACATACAGGAACACACCCGTCCATAGCACCCGGTTGATGCCGAACACCTGCGGGCTGTGCGGATCCGCCGCCGTCTCGCACTTGGCGTGGTGCTTGCGGTGAATCGCCGCCCATTCCCTGGTGATCATGCCGGTCGTCAGCCACAGCCACAGCCGGAAGAAATGGCTGGGGACCGGGCCTAGGTCCAGCGCGCGATGGGCCTGGTGCCGATGCAGGAAAATGGTGACCCCGGCGATCGTGACGTGGGTGAGTACCATGGTGACAAGTATGTAGCCCCACCAGGGAAGGTCAATGATGCCGGAGTACATTCGGATCGCCTTTCATTCATGACTGAGCGAAGTTTGCGCAGCAGGGAGAATCTTTGTCAATGCCTTGCGTTGCTGCGCGCCGGCGCGGTATCGGCAAGACGAAAATCGATCTTGTTTGCCTCCATGTCGACCCGGGTCAATTGCACGCGTACTCGGTCGGACAGGCGGAAACGTCTGCCGCTGCGCTCGCCGACCATGGCATGCGATTTCTCGTCGAAGTGGAAATAGTCCTGCCCGAGTTCGGAAACATGGACCAGGCCTTCGACGAACACGCCATCGAGCGCGACGAAGATGCCGAAGGGGACCACTGAGGAAATGCTGCCTTCGAAGACTTCGCCGACCCGGTCCTTCATGTAGAAGCACTTGAGCCATGCCTCGACATCGCGCGTGGCATCATCGGCCCGACGCTCGGTCATCGAGCAGTGCAGGCCGACTTCCTCCCACGCATTTGCCCCTCCAGCCGGCTCGTACCGCCGTGCCGCCAGCGCCGACTTTATGGCGCGATGCACCAGCAAATCCGGGTAGCGGCGGATGGGCGAAGTGAAATGGGTGTAGCTCTCGTAGGCGAGGCCGAAATGCCCGACATTGTCCGGGCTGTAGATGGCCTGGCGCAATGATCTCAGCATTACGGTCTGCAACAGCTGCCGGTCCGGGCGCTGGCCGATCTTTTCCAGAAGCCTGGCGTAGTCCTGAGCCTTGGGCGCATCGCCGCCGCCCAACTGGAAACCGAAGGTGCCGAGGAAGTCCCGCAACTTCGTCAAACGCTCCGGTGTCGGGCCTTCATGGATGCGGTAGAGCGACGGATGTTCACGCTCGCGCAGGAACTCCGAGGCGCAGACATTGGCGGCCAGCATGCACTCTTCGATCAGTTTGTGCGCTTCGTTACGTTCGTACGGCTCGATACGGTCGATCTTGCCATGGTCGTCGAAAATCATGCGGGTCTCGACC
>CAZGQB010000325.1:0-2915 GCA_964527055.1 uncultured Sulfuritalea sp. | reverse complement strand
CCCATGCTGGCGCACAAGGCGGTGCATGAGGCCCACGTCGCGGCTGAAGCCGCGGCCGGGCAGAAGGCCCATTTCGACGCGACGGTGATTCCTGGCGTCGCCTACACCCATCCCGAGGTGGCCTGGGTCGGCGTCGGCGAGGACGAGGCGAAAAAGGCCGGGCGCAAGGTCAGCGTCGCCAGATTCCCCTGGGCCGCATCCGGTCGCGCCATCGCCAATGGCGCCGACTACGGCTTCACCAAGCTGGTGTTCGACGAGGAAAGCCATCGCGTGATCGGCGGCAGCATCGTCGGCCCCAATGCCGGTGACATGATCGGCGAAGTGGCGCTGGCGATCGAGATGGGTGCCGACGCGGTGGATATCGGCAAGACCATCCACCCGCATCCGACGCTGGGCGAGACCATAGGCATGGCGGCCGAAGTGGCGCACGGCTCGTGTACCGACCTGCCGCCGATGCGGAAGAAATAAACCGGTAAGATTCGCTCCGTCATGTCCCCGCGCCAGCGTGGACGATACCCCCCTGGCGGGAGAACAACGGAGTGGATCGATGACCCAGGATGAACTGAAACAGGCCGTGGCGCGCGCGGCGCGCGACTATGTCGCCGACCGGCTGCCGGTGGGCGACATTCTCGGCGTCGGCACCGGCAGCACGGCGAATTTCTTCATCGACGAGATCGCAGCGATCAAGGGCCGGCTCGGCGGCACCGTGGCGAGTTCCGAGGCCACGGCGAAGCGGCTGCAGGGCCATGGCATCCGCGTCCTCGACCTGAATGATGTCGACGCCATAAGCATCTATGTCGATGGCGCGGACGAGATCGACCATGGCATGGCGATGGTCAAGGGCGGCGGCGGCGCGCTGACGCGGGAAAAGATCGTCGCCGCGGTTGCCGAAACCTTCGTCTGCATCTGCGATGCATCGAAGCGGGTGGCGGTGATGGGCAGATTTCCCCTGCCGGTGGAGGTGATCCCGATGGCACGCGCCCACGTCACCCGCGAGCTGGCGAAACTCGGCGGTACGCCTAAGCTGCGCGAGGGCATGGTGACCGACAACGGCAACCTGATCCTCGACGTGCATGGCCTGTCGATCACCGATCCGGCCGGGCTGGAGGCGCGGATCAACCAGATCGTCGGCGTCGTTACCAACGGCCTGTTTGCCGAGCGCGGCGCTGACGTCCTGCTGCTGGCGACAGAGGGTGGCGTGCAGACCTGCGTCCGCTGAAACAAATCCGTCACACGCAGCCGTTATAGTGGCTGGATTGTAAAAAGGAGTAGCCGTATGAACCTGGAACATACCGTCAAGCAGTTCGATGCCGATCTCGAGGGCTTGCGCACGCGCGTGCTGGCGATGGGCGGGTTGGTCGAGCAGCAGGTGATCTTTGCCATGGACGGGCTGGAGTCCGGCGACATGGCGCTGATCGAGCGGGTGATCGCCAATGATCGCCAGGTGAACCGGCACGAGGTCGAACTCGACGAGGCCTGCAACCACGTCATCGCGCGGCGCCAGCCGGCGGCGGTCGACCTGCGCATGATCATGACCGTGGTCAAGACCATTACCGACCTGGAGCGCATCGGCGACGAAGCCAAGAAGATAGCCAAGATGGCGCGTGACATCCATGCGTCCGATACGCGCATGGTGCCCCGCGTCGACCTGCGGCCGCCGGCCGACATCGCTGTGGGCATGCTGCGCAAGGCGCTCGATGCCTTCGCCCGGCTCGATGTGACCGCATCGGCCGAGGTGGTGCGTCAGGATCGCGAGGTGGATGCGGGATACAAGGCGGCGATGCGCCAGCTGATCACGTTCATGATGGAAGATCCGCGCACCATTTCAAGCTCGCTCGACCTGCTGTTCGTCGCCCGGGCGATCGAACGCGTCGGCGATCACGCGAAGAACATTTCGGAGTATGTCGTCTACCTGGTCAAGGGACGCGACGTGCGCCACATCGGGCTGGCGGCGATGGAAAAGGAAGTCGCGCAGCAGATGGACAATCTCTGACCTGCGCGGCGCTCGCGGTCAGCGCGGCGGCACGTAACCGCCGACCTGGTCCGCGCCTTCGCCGAAGAAGTGCTTCTGCACCTGCTCGGCCAGATACTTTCGGTGCTGGGGATCGGCAAGGCTCAGACGGTTCTCGTTGATGATCATGGTCTGCAGCTTGATCCACTGCTGCCAGGCTTCCTTGGAAACATTCTCCCAGAGTTTCTTGCCCAGTTCTCCCGGCATGGGAGGCAAGTCGAGGCCTTCCGCCTCGCGTCCGAGCTTGATGCAATTTACCATGCGTGCCATGGGATTCCTTTCGTGATGAATTGGTGGAAGCGCGAAGTTTATCCCGAATGCCCCGCTTCTACAGCGACTTTACCAATACCTTCGAACGTCGCTGCAGGTTGTAGAGTTCGCGTCGCGCGGCCGGCAGTTCATCGACGCCGGTTTCGACGAAACCGCGTTCGATGAACCAGTGCGCGGTGCGCGTGGTCAGCACGAAAAGACGCTTCAGCTTGAGCTTTTTGGCGCGGGCCTCGACGTGGCTGCACAGCTGTTCGCCGTAGCCGCTGCGGCGGAAGTCCGGCATCACGGCAAGGCAGGCCAGTTCCGCCGACTTTTCCGTCGAGAACGGATAGAGTGCGGCGCAACCGACAATCACTCCGTCGTGTTCCACCACCGAGAAGCGCGTGATTTCCATTTCCAGTCGCTCGCGCCCGCGCTTGACCAGGGTGCCGTCGGCTTCCAGGGGTTCGATCAGGCCGAGGATGGCGCCGACGTCGTCGATGGTGGCGTCGCGCAACTGGGCCAGCGGTGCGCTGGTCATGACGGTGCCGACGCCGTCGCGGGTGAAGAACTCCATGAGCATGGCGCCGTCGGCCTGGCGGTCGAGGAAATGCACGCGGCCGATGCCGGCGCGGCAGGCGCGGATGGCGCTGGG
>CAZGQB010000324.1:0-2919 GCA_964527055.1 uncultured Sulfuritalea sp. | reverse complement strand
GGCAGCATGGCGTTGTAGGCCTCGCGCCAGGGCGGCACGTCATTCACCGAATGCAGGTGGCCGACGATGCCCCAGGCGCGCGACAGGCGCTCGCCGGCGTCGAGCATGGGCTGCACGAAGGCATCCCAGGTCGCCGCGGTTTCCGGCGCGACCAGGGCGTCGATCAGGGCGCGATTTTCATCGAGCAGCTGGCGGATGGCGGGGGCGACGTGTTCGGGCCGAACGGCGTCGAAGCGGGGCAGGCCGCTGAAATCGAGCAGTGGGTTCATCGGTTGCAGATGGGGAGGATGGCTGCGGTTTCAAGTACCCGCCGCAGGCGGACACGACATTCCGGGGCAGGTGTTCGCCGCCGGCTCGACCAGATCACGGTAGGCGTGGAAACTGGCGTGGCCCAGCCAGGGCATGATGATGACCAGCCCGACCAGGGCCGTGGCGAAGCCGAGGCCGGTCAGCAGCATGATGATCGCTGCCCAGGCGGCGAGCGGCAGCGGGTTTTCGGCGACGGCATTGACGCTGGTGGACAGCGCGCTGATCAGGTCGCAACGGCGGTCGATCAGCATCGGCATCGACACCACGCTGCAGGCGAACACTACTGCCGCGAGGACTCCCCCGGCGCCCATGTATACGAAAAACATCAGGTAGTGCTGCGGGTTGATCAGCACCTGGATCATCATCGCCTGCGGCGCCAGCGGCGGTCCCTGGTAGAACACGGCCAAGATCGTCGCCGATATCACTTGCCATAGCGTGCCGGCGAGAATGGACAACAGCCCGAAGCCGATCATGCACGAGGGGTTGCGTTTCCAGGCTTTCATCGAGTCATGCACCGTTACCGGTTCATCGGCGAGATAGCGCCGCGACAGCTCGTAGAGCCCGGCGGCGAGCATCGGCGCCACCAGCAGGAAGCCGGTGATGGCGGCGGCGAACAGATAGGGCAGGCTGGCCGTGACACCAAGAATCACGGCGCCGGTCACGGCCACGGCGACGCCATAGAACAGACTGGCCCCCGGCTGACGCCACAAATCCTTCCAGCCGCGCCCAAGCCAGTCCAGGGGCGCGCCGAAGCCGACCCGCCTCACTCCGGGAAAAATCCTGCAGGAATCGGTGCAATGCGCTGGCGGGGGGGCGACGGGATCGGTCATCGGACGCAATGCGGCGCAGGCATCAGACTGCCTGGACACCGGTCAGGCGGGTCAGCGCTTCGAGATAGTTGGCCGCGGTTTTTTCGATGATCTCCAGCGGCAGTCTCGGTCCCGGCGCCTTCTTGTTCCAGTCGAGGGTTTCCAGGTAGTCGCGGACGAACTGCTTGTCGAAGCTGGGCGGACTGCTGCCGGGCTTGTAGCGGTCGGCCGGCCAGAAGCGCGAGGAATCCGGCGTCAGCACCTCGTCGATCAGGTGCAGGCGGCCCTCGTCGTCGCGGCCGAATTCGAACTTGGTGTCGGCGATGATGATGCCGCGCACCCGGGCGAAGGCGGCCGCTTCGCGGTAGAGGCGCAGCGTGGTCTCCCTGACGGTCTTCGCCAGCTCGGCGCCGACCAGATTCTCGAGCGCCGCGTAGCTGATGTTTTCGTCATGGTCGCCCATTTCCGCCTTGGTCGCCGGGGTGAACAAGGGCTCCGGCAGCTGCTGGGCCATCTGCAATCCCGCCGGCAGCGGAATGCCGCACACCGCGCCGGTGGCCTGGTAATCCTTCCATCCCGAGCCGATCAGGTAACCGCGCGCCACGGCTTCGATGGGAAGCGGCTTGAGCCGCTTCACCACCAGGGCACGGCCGCGCACCTGGAGCTTTTCGTCCTCGCCGGCGACCACCGACTCGGGATCGATGCCGGTGAGCTGGCTGGGAATCACGTGGGCCAGCTTGCCGAACCAGAAATTCGCCACGGCCGTCAGCACCGCGCCCTTGCCGGGAATCGGATCGGGCAGGATCACGTCGAAGGCCGACAGGCGATCGGTGGTGACGATCAGCAGCTTGTCATCGCCGACGCCATAAATATCGCGCACCTTGCCGCGGCCCAGCAGCGGCAGGCTCATGATGGTTGATTCGAACAGCAACGGGGTGGCGGCTATGGGCATGGCGGGCTCTGAGCGGGGATCATTCGCGGACGTAGGCTTTGCCGGGGTCCTTCTCGGCATCTTCGCGGTAGGGATAACGCACGTGGCCGTAGCGGATCACCAGCACGGCCACGGTGAGCAGGAAAATCGCGGCGGTGACCGCCAGCATGCGTAATTCGCTCATGCCCTTGATGTCGAGGATCAGGTAGCGCGCCAGCGCCACCATGCCGATGTAAAGCGGAAAGCGCACCGGCAGCTGGCCGGACTTGAAGTACTGGCCGATCATCGCCAGCACCTCGAGGTAGAGGAACATCAGCAGCAGGTCGGCCAGCGTCACGCGCCTGGCCTCTACCATGACCATCGCCTCCTGGTACATCGCGATCGTGGTGGCAATGGCGATCACCATCAGGCCGGCGTATTCGACGACATCGAGGCTGCCGCTGAAAACCCTGCGCAGGCGATCGAAGGTATGGGACTTGATATCCATGGGAGACCGGATGAAAAAAGGCCGCCGGAATGCTCCGACGGCCCGAAACTTTACTCCAAAAGTGCTGCTATTTGACGATGGCGTCGAGCTCGCCCTTCTTGTAGCGCTCGGCCATTTTTTCAAGGGCCACCGCCTTGATCTTCGCCGCCTGGCCGGCGCAACCGAAGGCCTCGTAGCGCGCCTTGCAGATTTCCTTCATCGCCTTGCGCGCCTCGGCCAGATACTTGCGCGGATCGAAGTTCTTGCGATCCTTGTTGAAGTACTGGCGAATCGAACCGGTCGATGCCATGCGCAGGTCGGTGTCGATGTTGACCTTGCGCACGCCGTGCCTGATGCCCTCGACGATCTCCTCGACCGGCACGCCGTAGGTCTCGCCGAGGTCG
>CAZGQB010000323.1:0-2921 GCA_964527055.1 uncultured Sulfuritalea sp. | reverse complement strand
GCAGCGGCAAGACCACGCTGCTGCGCATGGTGATCGGCCTGCTGCTGCCCGATGCAGGCAGCATCGAACTGTTCGGCGAGCCCTTGTTCGGCGGCGGGGTGGCCCGCGAACGCGCCCTGCGCCAGCGCTTCGGCGTGCTGTTCCAGCAGGGCGCGCTGTTTTCGGCCTTCAGCGTGTACGACAACATCGCCTTCCCGCTGCGCGAGCTGAAGCGCTACGACGAGGACGCGATCCACGACCTGGTGATGCTCAAGCTGTCGATGGTCGAACTGCTGCCGCGCCACGGCAAGCTGATGCCGGCCGAGCTTTCCGGCGGCATGATCAAGCGCGTCGCCCTGGCCCGCGCCCTGGCGCTGGAGCCGGAACTGCTGCTGCTCGACGAACCGACCGCCGGCCTCGATCCCGACCGTTCCGACAGCTTCGTGCGGCTGATCCGCATGCTCGGCGAGGAACTCGGGCTCACGGTAATGCTGGTCACCCACGACCTCGACACCTTGGCCGCGCTGTCCACCCGCGTCGCCGTGCTTGCCGAGCAGCGCATACTCGCCTACGGCACGACCGAGGAAATCATGTATTACGATCACCCCTTCATCCGCAACTTCTTCCTTTCCGATCGCAGCGTGCGTGCCTTGCAGAATTCCGGGCACGCTTCCGCGCCACACTGAGAGCCAACCATGGAAAACCGATCCCACGCTCTGGCGGCCGGCATCTTCACCATCCTGCTCGGCATCTGCGCCGCGGTCGCCATCTGGTGGCTGGGGCAGAGCGACGAATCGACCACCAGCTATGTGCTCGAAACGCGACGCAACGTGACCGGCCTCAACCTCCAGGCCCAGGTGCGCTACCGCGGCATCCGGGCCGGCAAGGTGACGGCCATCGAACCGGACGAAGCCGACCCGCGGGTGATCCTGGTGCGCATCAACCTCAGCAGCCGCTTCAAGCTGACCAAAGGCAGCACCGCCCAGCTCGGCTACCAGGGTGTGACCGGGCTGGCCTATGTGCAGATCGAGGACGACGGCAGCTCGGCGGAACCGCTGGGCGGCAAGGACGGCGAGCCGCCGCGCATAACCCTGAAGCCGACCCTGTTCGATACGCTGGGCGAGAAGGCCGGCGACATCGTTACCCAGATCGGCGCGGTGTCGCAGCGCCTGAATGCGCTGCTGGACGAGAAGAACGTGAAGAATCTTTCGCGCACGCTGGACAACGTCGCCACCGCGTCGGAAAGCCTGCGCGAGATGCCGGCCATCCTGGCGGCGATGCGCGCGGCGCTGTCCGAGGACAACCTGCGCAAACTGCACCAGATCCTGGCGCAGGTCGAGAAAACGGTTGGCGAGGCCGCGCCCCTGACCCGCGAGATGCGCGACCTGGTCAAGTCGATGGACGGCATGTCGCGTCGCGTCGAGCAGCTGGCCGGCAGCGTCGGCAACGAGCTGTCGCGCGAGACGCTGCCGCGCGCCAACGAGCTGATGCGCGAACTGACGACCAGCTCGCGACACCTCTCGCGCCTGCTGGAAGGCATCGAGAACAATCCGCAGATGCTGATCTTTGGTCGTGGCGGCGGCATGCCGGGTCCTGGAGAACCAGGCTTTTCCGTTCCGGCAACACAGGGGGAAACGAAATGAAATTGTTGCTCACGATTATTGCGGGGGCACTGCTGGCGGCATGCGGCGGCAATGTGGCGACCGTTGCGCCGCTTCGCTATGACTTCGGGAACACGTCCGGGGGCGGCGCGGGATCGCGGCTTCCGGTCGCCGCGGTCGAGGTGCAGGCGGTGCCTGCGCTGAGCGGGCCGGCGATCCATTATCGCCTTGCCCATGCCGAGCCGCTGCGTCGCCTGACCTATGCCGAAAGCCGCTGGGCCGCGCCGCCGGCCGAGTTGCTGCAGGCGTTCCTCGAGCGGCGCTTCTTCGTATTTCCCGAGGCCGATGCCAGCGGCAACGGCTGCCGCCTGGAGCTGGTACTGGACGAGTTCGAACAGCGCTTCGATGATCCCCGGCAAAGCACGGCGATCCTTGAAGCACGCGCCGCGCTGACGCCCATGCACCGTGGCGAGATCCTGTCCAGAAAGAGCTTCGTGATCCGCAAGCCGGCGCCAACGCCGGATGCCCGCGGCGGTGTTGCAGGCGCCCGCGATGCGGTGCATGCTCTGGCGGACGATCTGGACGGGTGGCTGGGTGATCTCGCGCGCGCACAGCCTGCCCTTGTCAAACGCTGCCGTTCCTGACCACCATTGAAGCAGGGGAATCCGATGAACAATCCATATGCCAAAGGCCTGGACAAGAACCCGGCCAATTACGTGCCGCTGACGCCGCTGAGCTTCATCGAGCGCTCCGCCTATATCTACCCGCAGCGCGTGGCATCGATACACGGCGCCCGCCGTTACACCTGGCTGCAGGAGTACCAGCGCAGCCGGCGCCTGGCCTCGGCGCTGGCGGCACGGGGAGTCGGCGCCGGCGACACGGTGGCGGTGATGCTCAACAACACGCCGGAGATGTTCGAGTGCCATTTCGGCGTGCCGATGTGTGGCGCCGTGCTCAATACGCTCAACACGCGCCTCGACGCCGAGACCATCGCCTTCATGCTCAATCACGGCGAGGCGAAGATACTGATCACCGACCGCGAATACTCGCCCATGGTGAAAAAGGCGCTGGCCGAACTGGGCCGCGAGATCCTCGTCGTCGATGTCGATGACCCGGAATACTCCGGGCCGGGCGAGCGTCTCGGCAGCATCGACTTCGAGGCCTTCATCGCCGGCGGCAATCCCGACTATGCCTGGAAGACTCCCGCGGACGAGTGGGACGCGATCGCCCTCAACTACACCTCGGGCACCACCGGCAACCCCAAGGGCGTGGTCTACCACCATCGCGGCGCCTACCTGAACGCCATGGGCAACGCCCTGGTGTTCGGGCTGAACAGCCGGT
>CAZGQB010000322.1:0-2926 GCA_964527055.1 uncultured Sulfuritalea sp. | reverse complement strand
TCGACCATGCGCGTGATGACCGGCAGCACCACCGCGCCGGAAATCTTCGCCAGCCTTGAGAGGCCGGTGATGGTGGCCGCCGGATAGCCGAAGAAGGGCACGAAGACGGCATCTTGGCGGCCGTAGTCCATGTCCGGCAGGTAGTAGAACGGCGTCCCGGCGCGCAGGGGCCGCAGCACCTTGGCCACGCCGTCGGTGCGCGCGACCAGTTGCAGCTTGCCGAAGCGCTCGCGGCCGCGGCGCAGGGCGCCGTCGAAGACGCGGTTCTTGGCCCGCGCGTAGATCGAGACCATCGCGTAGTCGATGTTGAGGCGGGCGCCGCCGGCATCGAGCGCGACGAAATGCGGCGCCAGCAGGATCACTGGTTTGCCTTGATGCGCGGCCAGGTGTTCCTCGCCCTCCAGCCTGACCAGGCGCTTGATGCGCTCCGGCGAGGCCCACCACCAGAGGCCGAGGTCCAGCAGGCTGCGACCGAGCACGGCGAAGTGCCGTCTCGCCAGCGCCGACTTTTCGGCATCCGACAGCTGCGGAAAGCACAGGCCGAGGTTGATCAGCGTGATGCGCCGGCGTTCGCGCACCAGGGCGTAGAGCACCAGCCCCAGCCCGCGCCCCAGCGCCGCCAGCAGCGGCAGCGGCAGCCAGTGCAGCAGCCACATCACGGCGAGGAGGATCCTCGTCATGTTGCGGTGCCCGCCTTGGCGGCGGCCTTGCCCTCCGGCGGCAAGCCCGCGCCGCGCGGCTCCTTGTAGCGGTTGTAGCCCCACAGGTATTGCTCGGGGCAGTGCCGGATCAGGGCTTCGAGCTCGCGGTTGAGCTGCGCCGTGCGCTGCTCCAGGTCGCCTTCGAGCGGCGCCGACAGCGGGAACAGTTTCAGGTGGTAGCCGGCGCCGTAGTGCAGGCGTTCGGCATAGGCCAGCAGCACCGTGGCGCCGGTCTCCGCCAACCGCGCCGCCAGCGTCATGGTGTAGGCAAGGCGGCCGAAGAACGGCACCCAGGCGCCTTCGCCCTTGCCGGGCACCTGGTCGGGCAGCATGCCGACGGCTTCGCCGGTCTTCAGCGCCTTCAGCAGGCGGCGCACGCCGGAGAGGTCGGCGGGGGCCAGCTTCAGGTTGGCGCCGCGCCCTTCCTCGATCAGGGGCGCCAGCCAGTCCTGCTTGGGTCGCCGGTAGAGCACGGTCATGGGTTTTCGCGCCGCGTAGTACTGGGCGGTGATTTCGAAGCAGCCCAGGTGCGGGGTCAGGAACAGGATGCCGCGCCCGGCCGCCCAGGCGCCTTCGACCAGCTCCCAGCCGGACACCTTGACCACGCGGGCGACCACTTCGTCCTGCGTCCGCAGCCAGATTTTCGGCAGTTCCAGCACCGCCTTGCCGGCCTCGGCGATCGCCGCCCACTTTGCCGCCGTCATGCCGGCCTGGCCGATATGGGTGGCGAAGTTGCGCCGGTAGGTGGGCGACAGCAGCCACGCCAGCCAGCCGGCGAGCGCGCCGAGGTTGTGCAGCAGCGGCAGCGGCAAACGTGCCAGCGCCTTGAATGCGAGCGGGAACAGGGATGACATGGCGAACCGGGAAATCGAAGCAGGCCGGATTATCGCCTACTGTCGGGGCGCCGGCCGGATTTGCCGGTGCCGGTCAGCGCCTGCCGCCCGCCAGCCGTGATGCCTCCGGCATCCGCCGCAGGCGCCTCACCCCACCTCGACAATCGCTTGTCCGGACGCCAGCGATTCCATGGCCTCCGGGAAGGTTTTGCCGAACACCGCCTGCAGCCTTTCGTTGGTCACGTTGCCACAGGTTACCCAGAGCAGTTGCGGAGGCGAACCATGGCGACTGACCAGTTCGACGAAATCGCTGTCCTTGCTGATCACGACGGCTTGCGCTTTCTGCGCAGCCTGGAATATCTCGATGTCGGGCGCGTCTCTCAAGCCAAGGTCGCGCAGGGGTATTGCATCAACCCCGTACTCCTTCGACAACCACTCCGCCAGCATCGGCGGCAGCTGGGCATCGACCCAGAATTTCATGCAGCCAAGCGAACGATGTCGCTGCGACGAGCCGCAAACTGCAGGCTGGCAAGGATGTCTTCCCGCTCAAGATCGGGGAAGTCGATCAGGATTTGTTCCATGCTGACGCCTTCGCCCATCATTTCGAGGATGTCGCTAACCCGAATGCGCATGCCGCGAATGCACGGCTTGCCGCCACATTTTCCGGCTTCGATGGTAATGCGATTCAGCAGGCTGGCATTCATTTTGGTGCTCCTCGATGCGTTGCGGGAATCATAGATCAAAACCGCGCCGTATCGCCAGCGCCGACTTTCACGTCGTCTTTTCAATCGGGCGTGACCATGCCAATCATGCCGTCAGCGCCTGCCGCCCGCCAGCCGCGACGCCTCCGGCATGCGCCGCAGGCGCCAGATCACCACCGGGCCGAGCAGGCCGCCCAGCCCCAGCGTCGACCAGGCCAGGCCCCACACCACGTGGTCCGGCAGGCTGCCGGCGCGGCCCCAGTCGAGCACCAGGCCGAAGACCCAGGGCGCGATCGCGCCGGCGCCGAAGCCGAGCACCGAGCGCAGCGAGTAGGCGGCGCCGAGGTAGCGCGGGTCCATGAGTTCGGTCAGCGTCGTCGAATGGATCGAGGAATCGCCGACGCCGGTGACGTTGTAGAACACGGCGACGGCCAGCAGCAGCAGCAGCGGCAGGCCGATCATCCAGCCGAAGGTGAAGGAGCAGGCGAGGCTCGCCAGCGCCAGCGCCAGGGTTACCGCGGTGCGGCCGTGGCGGTCGGAGAGCGAGCCGCCGAGCACGCTGCCGACCACGGCGGCGAGGTAGGTCAGCGCCGACAGCGTGGCGCCAGTGCTCGCCGCCGCCGCGCCGGTCGCGCTGCCGGCGCTGACGGCTTTAGGGAATTTATCGAAATTTGTCGTGCCCCGTTCGTAA
>CAZGQB010000321.1:0-2934 GCA_964527055.1 uncultured Sulfuritalea sp. | reverse complement strand
CGAGGACGATGCGGATTTCGTCTTCCCAGTCCAGGTCGTCCGGCGTGGCGGTGACGAGGCCCAGTTCCAGCGCGGCATCGGCGCCCTGCGGTTGGCCGATGGCGGCGCGGGCGGCGCCGATCGGGCCCTCTTCGCCGTAGAAGCGTGCCTGAAGGCGGTACTGCGCGTTGACCATCGGGTAGTCGCCGAAATTCATCGCCGAGAGCGTGACCTTGCCTTCCTCGGCCGGCGCGTCGGGCAGCGACAGCATGTAGCCGCGGTCGGCGGCGAACAGCAGCTCTGCCAGCGTGCCGGCGAAGCAGGAGCCGCGTTCGACCAGGGCGATCAGGGTGCGCGAGGTGACGTCGAGGCGGGCGAGGGTCCGGCGCAGCATGCCGATGGTCTCGCGCACGAACCAGTGGCCGCGGTTGGCGTCGAGCACCGCGTCGGCGTCCAGGGCCAGGGCGGCGTCGCCCGTGGTCTTGAGCACCCAGGTGCCGATCTCGAGGTCGTTGGTGCGCAGCATCAGGATGGCGTCGTCGAGTTCGCGCGCCATCTGCAGCGGCCACCAGCCGGCGCCGGCGGCGACGATCCGGGCGATGTCCGATTGCACGGCGGCGGCGGGGGCCTTGACGGTCAGCGTGGCGCGGCGGGCGGCGCGGTCGATGGTGACGTCCACCGTCTCGTAGTGGTAGCCGGCCTCGTCGATGCTGCGCTTGAGCGGGGTCAGGGCGATGCCCTTGGCGTCGGACGGGCGGTCGCTTTGCGCGGCGAGTTCGGTGGCGCGCGCCTTGACCTTCTCGGCGAAGGCCTGCGGCTTGGCGAAGTCGTCGATCAGGCGCCATTCCTTGGCGCGCTGGGCGCGGATGCCTTCGGTCAGGGTGCAGAAGATGTCGGCGTGGTCGCGGCGCACGCGGCGCTTGTCGGTGACGCGGGTCAGGCCGCCGGTGCCGGGCAGCACGCCGAGCAGCGGCACTTCGGGCAGGCTGACGGCCGAGGAACGGTCGTCGACCAGCATGATCTCGTCGCAGGCCAGCGCCAGTTCATAGCCGCCGCCGGCCGTGGTGCCGTTGCAGGCGGCGAGGAACTTGAGGCCCGAGTGACGGCTGGAATCCTCGATGCCGTTGCGCGTCTCGTTGGTGAATTTGCAGAAGTTCACCTTCCAGGCGTGGGTCGACAGGCCGAGCATGAAGATGTTGGCGCCGGAACAGAAGATGCGTTCCTTGCCGCTGGTGACGACCACGGTTTTCACTTCGGGATGCTCGAAGCGTACGCGCTGCAGGGCGTCGTGCAGCTCCATGTCGACGCCAAGGTCGTAGGAGTTGAGCTTGAGCTTGTAGCCGGGCTTGATGCCGCCGTCTTCGTTGATGTTGAGCGTCAGCGTGGCGATGGCGCCGTCGCAGGCGAGGCTCCAGTGCTTGTACTGCGCGGGGCTGGTGTCGTAGGTGATCACGGGCTTGACGGCTTCGGGGCTGTTCATGGGGTTCTCCGTTATGGGTTCTCTGTGTTGGCAAGTTTCAGGGGGTGGGGGTGACGGTTTGACGCAATTGATTGAGGCACTCTTCCGGCGTGCAGCCGGTGGTGTCCAGGGTGAAATCGGCCTTGCTGTAAAGCGATTCGCGGGCAACGAGGATGCGGCGCATGTCTTCCATGGCCTCGGCGCTGCCTTCCATCGGCCGCAGGTCGCCCTGGGCGACGACGCGCGCCATGTGCTCTTCCGGGCTGGCCTTGACCCAGACCGTGTAGCAGTTCATCAGCAGCAGGTTGAAGGTCTCGGCTTCCGAGACGATGCCGCCGCCGACGGTGATCACGGCGGCCTCGTGCCGGGCGATGATGCTCTCCAGGCAGCGGCGCTCGAGGCGGCGGAATCCGGGCTGGCCGTAGAGCATGAAGATTTCGTTGAGGTTCATCCCGGCCTCGGCCTCGATGGCGCCGTTGAGCTCGACGAAGGGGACGCCGAGTTCGACCGACAAGGCGCGGCCGAGCGTGGATTTGCCGGCGCCGCGCAGGCCCACCAGGGCGATGCGGCGGCGGCGCGAGGCATCCTCGCTGCCAAAGTCGCGCATCAGGCGCAGCATGGCCTCTTCCATCCGGCTGGGTGAAAGCTGTTCGAGGAAGCGGGCGATCAGGCGGTACTCGCTGGAGCCCTGTTGTGGCTCGATCAGTTCCAGTAGCGAGACGCCCAGCGCGTGGGCGACATGGCGCAGCACCATGATCGAGGGATTGGTTTCGCCGCTCTCGACCTGGGCCAGGTAGCGCTCGGACACCGCGGAGCTGATGGCCAGGGCCTTGCGTGACATGCCGCGCCGGGCGCGCGCCTCGCGCACGCGGTTGCCCAGCGCCGTTATGAACTCGGCATCGGCAACCCCGTCGTGGAGGGTTGGGGCAATCGCGGTTTGGTCTTTGGTGTCGGTGTCCATTATTCGGTTCCTCGCTGAGTGTTCAGCGACCGTACTAGTACTATAGTGCATGTTTTTGATAAATGTCAACTGTCTGTAACTTCATAAAACGCTAATGTAGGTACAAAAATACAGTAAAACATTGTAAATAAACTAGTTATATTGATTGCGGCGCTGCGGCACAATATTTCATGACGCTATTGACAGGGTGGGTTTTGCTGCCCATACTTCGCTCCAGTTGTGCAGTATGGTTCAGACAAGGAACAATAGTTCCGTTTTTATCAAGAAACATCGATTCGCGGCGATCCTCGCGGCGGATGGACAACAAAGGAGGCAGCAATGGCTGATGGATTGTTCGACCAGTTCAAGGACTGGTATGAGAAGCGCCACGACTACGCCCGCGACTGGAAAGCGCGTACCGGCGGCCAGGTGGTGGCCACGATGTGCACCTACACGGCGGAAGAGCTGCTGATTGCCGCCGGCATGCTGCCGGTGCGCGTGCTCGGCGCCCACGAACCGCAGAACGTCACCGAGCCGCACATCTTCGGCATGTTCT
>CAZGQB010000320.1:0-3004 GCA_964527055.1 uncultured Sulfuritalea sp. | reverse complement strand
AGTTCGCCTTCATCCAGTGCATACAGGCGCCGTGCCGGACGTTTTTTGCCCGAGGCCGGGACGTCGATGCGGTAGAGCGGCGGTTGCGCGATATGGACGTGGCCATGGCGGATCAGGGCCGGGAAGTGGCGATAGAACAGCGTCAGCAGCAGGGTCTGGATGTGCGCGCCATCGACATCGGCATCCGACATGATGACGACTTTGCCATAGCGCAGGCCCGACAGGTCGGGGCTGTCGGCGGGGCCGTGCGGATCGACGCCGAGCGCGACCGCGATGTCGTGGATCTCGTTGTTGGCGAACAGGCGCCCGGCCTCGACTTCCCAGGAGTTGAGCACTTTGCCGCGCAAGGGCAGGATGGCCTGGGTTTCCTTGTTGCGGGCCATCTTGGCCGAGCCGCCGGCCGAGTCGCCCTCGACCAGGAACAGTTCGTTTTCGGCGATGTCGGTCGATTCGCAATCGGAGAGTTTGCCGGGCAGAACGGCGACGCCGGACTGCTTTTTCTTCTCCACCTTCTGCGCATTCTTCTGCCGCGCCAGCGCCTGCTTGATGGAAAGCTCGGCGATCGCCTTGCCAGCATCGACATGCTGGTTGAGCCAGATTTCGAAAGGGTCGCGGATCATGCTGGAAACCAGCTTCACGGCTTCGCGCGAGTTGAGCTTTTCCTTGACCTGGCCCTGGAACTGCGGATCGAGGATGCGCGCCGAGAGGACGAAGGCCATGCGCCCGCAGACGTCGTCCTGCTGCAGCTTGACGCCGCGCGGCAGCAGCGCACGGTGTTCGATGAAGGACTTGACGGCCTCGAAAGTTCCGGCGCGCAGGCCGGCTTCGTGGGTGCCGCCGGCCACGGTCGGGATCAGGTTTACATAGGACTCGGATGCCACCGCATCGACATGCCAGCCGATGGCCCAGGCAGCGCCTTCCCCGGCGGCGAAATCGGCATGGTCGGCGTCGGCGTATTTTTCCGCGGCATACAGCGGGGCGACCGCCTCGGCATTGCCGGCCTGTTCCGTCAGGTAGCCGGCGAGACCGTCGGGATAGCTCCAGGTCTTGCTCGCGAGGCTGCCGTCGGCCTGTTCGATGTCGAGCGTGACCTTGACGCCGGGCAGCAGCACCGCCTTGGAGCGCAGCAGTCGCTCGAGTTCGGCCGGTGGCACCTTGGGCGCATCGAAGTATTTCGGGTCGGGCCAGACGCGCACGCGGGTGCCGCTCTGGCGGCCGCAGGTGCCGGTTTCAGTCAGGGCGCCGACCTTCTCGCCACCGCCGGAGAATTCGATGGTCCAGATCTTTCCTTCGCGCCGTACCTCGACCGAGACGCGGGTGGACAGCGCATTGGTGACCGCGACGCCGACGCCGTGCAGGCCACCGGAAAAGGCGTAGGCGGAATTGCCGGTGCTTTTGTCGAACTTGCCGCCGGCATGCAGGCGGGTGAAGGCCAGCACCACCACCGGGATTTTCTCGTCTGGATGCAGGCCGACGGGAATGCCGCGGCCGTCGTCGGTGACGGTGATCGAGCCATCCAGATGCAGCAGGACGTGCAGGTTTTTCGCGTGGCCGCCGAGGGCTTCGTCGGCGGAGTTGTCGATGACTTCCTGGATGATGTGGGCCGGTGAGTCGGTGCGGGTATACATGCCGGGGCGCTCGCGCACCGGTTCCAGTCCCTTGAGGACGCGGAAGGAGGATTCGTCGTAAGTGGGGGTGACAGCCATGTTTCGTCGTGTTGTGAATAGTCAGAAGCGTGTGTCGGCGAGGCAGTCGATCAGCCCCATGCGCCAGTCGGGCAGGGCCAGACCAAAGTCGCGCCGGAATCGCGAGCAGTCGAGTCGGGAGTTGGCCGGGCGTGCCGCGGACAGGGGAAAGTCGGCGCTGGCGATACGGTGAACCACGGGTATGTCCTCCAGCAAGCCGGCGCGCAGTGCTTCGCCGAAGATGGCTTCGGCATAGCCGTGCCAGCTTGTCTCGCCGGCGGCGGCGAGATGGTACAGGCCGTCGGGAATTTCCTTGCGGGCGAGGACGAGGGATGTGGCGTCGGCCAGATGCCGGGTCCAGGTCGGTGCGCCGACCTGGTCGCCGACCACGCGCAATTCGTCGCGTTCCCTGGCCAGGCGCAGCATGGTTTTCATGAAGTTGGCGCCGTGCAGGCCGTACACCCAGCTGGTGCGAAAAATCAGGTGGCGGCCGCCCGCGGCGGCAATCGCCCGTTCGCCGCCGAGCTTGCTGCGGCCATAAGCGGACAGCGGCGCCGGGGCGTCGTCCTCCGTATAGGCGGTGGCTTTGGTTCCGTCGAAAACGTAGTCGGTCGAGTAGTGGATCAGCAGCGCGTCCAGGCGCCTGGCTTCCTCGGCGAGGATGCCGGGGGCAAGGGAATTGATCGTGTCGGCCAGACCCGGTTCCGCTTCGGCCTTGTCCACCGCGGTATAGGCGGCGGCGTTGATGATCACCGTTGGCGCGATGGAGCGCAATCTCGCGCGCAGCGGATCGGCTCGGGCAAGGTCGAGCTGGCTGCGATCGCAGGCGATGACCTCGCCGAGGCAGGCCAGGGATCGCTTCAGTTCGCGGCCGAGCTGACCGGCGCAACCGGTGAGCAGGATCTTCATGCGAAGCTTGCGGCCAAGGCCAGCGGCGTGCCGGCCTTGTCCTTGGCCGCCAGCAGAGGTTCGCCGTCAAGCGGCCAGGGGATGGCCAGCTGCGGATCGTTCCACAACAGGGTCCGCTCGTGCGCCGGACTGTAGTAGTCGGTGGTCTTGTAGAGGAACTCGGCGGAGTCGGACATGACAAAAAAACCGTGGGCGAAGCCGGGCGGGATCCAGGCCATGCGCTTGTCCGTGGCGGACAGGGTGAAGCCGACCCACCGGCCGAAGGTCGGCGATGAGCGGCGCAAGTCCACGGCCACGTCATACACCTCGCCGGCGGTGACGCGGACCAGCTTGCCCTGGGCATGCTCGATCTGGTAATGCAGGCCGCGCAGCACGTTCTTCTGCGATCTGGAATGGTTGTCCTGCACGAA
>CAZGQB010000319.1:0-3010 GCA_964527055.1 uncultured Sulfuritalea sp. | reverse complement strand
TATGTGCTATTTTTAGTTTTCCTATCCTGTATATTGTGATCATGTGCTTACCCCATAACCAATTCACTCTACGATTATGTTTCATGAAGAATGAATGACACTTCCGTAGAACCAGCGGGGTGGGCTAGCTAGCACAGCGCTCCAAGGGACGCCGCGTGATAAAGCCGCGCAGCGTCGGTGACCTTGAACGTTGAATCTGTAGAAAAACCCTTCTTTGCGCGACGCAAAGTAAGCGGCCTATAAGGGACGCCCTTGACGGCGCCAACGCGATGGTCGCCGACCGAGATTCAGTTCAAGTCGCGGGTTTAGCCAGACGCCAGAGCAGCAAGGCGTCGAAGTCGTCTGCCGTTTTCGCTAGAGAAATTGCCTGAAACAGTCCGACAACATAGTGATACTGGTCGATTCCATTCGCCTTGCACGTTTCGATGGGCGAATAGAGATTGGCGCTGGCGGTAGCAGCATGCATTTTGGATTCCTCCTTGGAGTTGTATGGCGCTGACACCCACGACCAATGAGCTTCAGCCGCGCATACATTGCGTCAACAAAGGGGGAGTCCATCCCAGACGCATTGCGAGCCCCCTTGATCCGATCGCTTTCCCAGTGACCGGGAGTGACGCGCTCGTCGATTTCCAGGGGGGCGCAGATGAATGCTAATCATGTCGGGAATAACGCCCCGGCGATCTTCGCCCCGGGCGCGGCCGGCGACTCTTGCGAACCTGTCGCAGACAGGCCAGCTAAAGAACGTCCTGAATGTGAGGTCGAGGCGTATTCTTTGTCTTGAAAAAAGCGGGTTCTATACCAGTACAGCCGATGTCTCTGACGCCATTTGATCGATGCGTCGAATTTGCGCAGAGCAACGGGAAGCACCTCCCAATACATCTGCCGCCAAACTTTCGTCATCCGCTATTTCAATGCATCGGCCAAATCTTTGTCCGTCACTTTGCCGGACCGATGTAGCCACAACAGAATAGCCAACGGCTTCGGAATATTCCGACCGGATTCGTAGCGCGACCCACCCGACTGCGTGACGCCATAACCCTTCCAGAAATCCTTCTGATTGAGATTCGCCTTCTTGCGGGTAGTAGCAATATCAGAAAAATCGAGCTTCTTCTTGCGGGCCATGGTGACCTCCTTCGATTGGGGATGATGAAGGCGATATGCTAGCGCAATGCAGCCGCGTGCGGCGCCGGTCAAAGATGTTTCTTGTAACAGGCCCACTGCAGTCGCGCCAGTATGCCGACAAACAACGCGACCGGCACCCCTACCAGACGTGGATCGATCGATACCGGCTGGATCAGAACCAGCACTCCGCTCATCACCAGGAGCATGACCTGCAAATGCTTGGCCCGGTGATATAGGCTCGCCGACTCCCTCCCGCCACACGCCCTCCGTATCGCGCGCTGCGTCAGCCCATCAGCCGCTGCAACCAGATACACCAGCACGAGCAGTGGCACCATCATGGCCAGCGTCGCCAACCGAACGCCGAGCAGTTGCGTGCCGATCATTGCCACTTCGATGGCATCTATGTTGGCCAGATAGGTATTGCGCACAATGGTGTCCGGGATGGAAAGCGCCACACCCTGCGCAAACCGCAACCCCATGTCGTGGATCCCCGTCAACTCAAACACCAGCCCATACATAAAGTTCGCCGTTCCGGTCACGACGCTCGGCACCCCGCCCTGCCACTCCGCAAGGCTAAGCGCGCGGGCAAGGTCAGCCGCCAGGATGCCCTTCAATCGGCCGACACCCTCCGGCCAGACCTTGAACACGAAGGTCCAGTCAACTATCCAGGCCACAACGACGATTCCCACCCAGCCCAGAAGCAACACGAAGGCGAGCTTCAGCGGAGCCAGCAGTGCCCCGGCAACTACGCCCTCATGAAACGAGGCATTCCTGGAAGCCAAACTCTTCTCCTCTACGGCGCCGGGTTCGACCGGCCTTCCATGCGGCCCCGCACCTCACTGCCGATCGCTTCGAGGCTGACAGGCATCAGCGGATCGTGGCTGGCGTCCGGCAGCGGCATGCGGATCTTGTGCAATTGCCCACCATGAACCAGCGCGAAGGCCTGCCCCTTGGGCAACTGCACCAGATCGCTCGGCGCCAGCATCGGGGCGCTCTCCGTCGTGATGCGATCCTCGTTGCGGCTGGCGAAGTCCGCGAAATCCCCCGGATCATTGGTATCGGAGACCGAGGACGAAACAATCGTCGAGACGATGCGCACCTCCGGCAACTGGCTGGTCAAGAGCTCTGCCGTCGCCACTTCCTTGACCCGCAGCATGATCAGCGTATTGAAGTTGCCCGCAATCTGCCCGGCCTTGGCCTGCGACCCGATGCGCGCCTCGACGTCCGACCAGGTCTGGGTGTAGGCCGTCACCTGAAACCCAGCTCCCCCCGCCTTATTGAGCAGCGGGATGAACTCGTCACCGATCAATTCATTGAACTCGTCGGCATGGATCGCAATGCGACGCGGCGGCGTTTCGCCCGGAAGCCCCCTCCCCGTGCCAAACTTGTAGATACTCCCCGCCACACTGGTGAGATCCGCGAACATCGAATTGCCCACGGCGGCGGCCACCTCGTAGTCGGACAGGGAATCGAGCCCGATATAGACGATGCCGCCCAGGTTGATCACCGAAGCCCAGTCGAACACCGGCCGCCAGTCGGTGGTGTCGTCCAGGTCCGGCGACAACAACGCGGCCGTGCGCCCCGTGGTGAGTTTCTCCATCAGGGGCAGCAGGGATGCCACCAGCTTGTCGAAGTAGCTCTTCTCGTAGTTGAGCGTCGAAGCCAGCGCGTTGGCGATGGGGTCGTAGAGCTTCTTGCGCCGCGCATATTCGACCAGGGTCACCGCGCGAAACCCTCTCGACTGTAGCCCCTTGTCGAGGCTCTTCTTGTCGATCGCCATCGATTCGACCTCCTCGCGCCATCCTGCGGCGCCCGGCTCACCGTCCAGCCAGTGCTCGAAGTAGTCGATCAGGAGCGGCTCGACGTTCGAGGCATAGCGATTGATCTG
>CAZGQB010000318.1:0-3023 GCA_964527055.1 uncultured Sulfuritalea sp. | reverse complement strand
TGGCCCGACAAGGCCGCGCCTTACCTGCCTGCCGCCGATATGCGAATCGAGTTGCGCGCGGCGGCGCCGGGCGGCGCCGGGCGGACCGCCGAACTCGGCGCCGTGGGCGCAAGGGGACGGACATGCCTCGCCGGCGTGAGGTCCTCAAGTACGCCGCGGCCAGTCTGACGCTGCTGGTTTCAAGAGTCGGCGCCGGCGCCACTGCGGCCGGCAGCATCCTTGCCGTGCGCGTCTGGCCGGCGCCGGACTACACGCGGGTGACACTGGAGCACGACCAGACGATCCGGTTTTCCTACCTGCTGGTCAAGGACCCGGAGCGACTGGTGGTCGATCTCGAAGGCGTCGAATTCAATTCCGTGCTGCAGATGCTGCCCTCGAAGATCCTCGATTCGGATCCCTATATCAAGCTGATCCGTGCTGGCCGCAACAAACCCGGCGTGGTGCGCCTGGTCATCGAGCTGAAGAACGAGATCAAGCCGCAGGTGTTTTCGCTGAAGCCGGTGGGCGAATACGGCCATCGCCTGGTGCTCGACCTGCATCCGCTGGAACCGGTCGATCCCCTGATGGCGCTGCTGGAGAAATCAGGCGAAGCGCCGCTCAAGGCGGAATCCGGCCTGGGCAGCAAGCCGGCAGAAAAGCCGGCGGAGAAGGCAACCGGCAAGCCCGAGACGCGACCCGAAGTCGCCCGGCTCATCACCATCGTGCTCGACCCCGGCCACGGCGGCGAGGACCCCGGCGCGATCGGCCGTGGCGGCAGTTACGAAAAGCATGTGACGCTCTCGGTGGCGCGACGTCTCAAGGAGAAGATCGACGCCACGCCCAACATGCGTTCGGTCCTCACCCGCGACGGCGACTACTTCATCCCCCTCCAGCAGCGCGTGGGCAAGGCGCGCCGGGTGCAGGCCGACCTCTTCGTCTCGGTGCATGCCGATGCCTTCGTCAAGCCGACGGCGCGCGGCTCGAGCGTATTCGTCCTCTCGGAATCCGGCGCGTCGAGTTCCGCCGCACGCTGGCTGGCGGACAAGGAAAATGCGGCCGACCTCGTCGGCGGCGTGAACCTCGGCGTCAAGGATGCCTACCTCGCGCGTACCCTGCTCGACCTGTCGCAGACGGCCACCATCAACGACAGCCTCAAGGTGGGCAAGGATGTGCTGGGCGAACTGGGGCGGATCAACACCCTGCACAAGGCGCAGGTCGAGCAGGCCGGTTTTGCCGTGCTGAAGGCGCCGGACATCCCTTCGATCCTGATCGAGACGGCGTTCATTTCGAATCCCGAGGAAGAGAAGCGCCTCAACGACGAGGCCTACCAGGACCAGATGGCGGAAGCCATCCTGAAGGGCATCCGCCGCTACTTCGCCAAGAATCCGCCGCTGGCCAAATCGAAGCTGGCGTGGCTGGATTGAAAGTCGCCGGAAACCCCTGCGGCCATGGCCCTGCCGGTACCGGTGGCGCCCGCTTAGCTTGATATAATCGCCCGCTTTCCCTGCAGCCACAAGCCCATGCTGGTTTTTCGCGGTGTTCCCGAGCGGGCGACGACGTCCACGGTACTTACCATCGGCAATTTCGATGGCGTGCATCGCGGCCATCGCGCATTGCTTGCCGAATTGACGGCCAAGGCGCGCGAACTCGCGTTGCCGGCGACGGTGCTCACCTTCGAGCCCCATCCGCGCGAACTGTTCGCCCCGGAGCAGGCGCCGGCGCGGCTGGCCAGCCTGCGCGACAAGATCGAACTGCTGGCCGAGGCCGGCGTCGATCGCGTTCATGTCTGCCGTTTCGACCGCAGGCTCGCGGCCTTGACCGGCGAGCAGTTCATCGAACGCATCCTGGTTCAGGGGCTCTCGGTACGCTACCTGATCATCGGCGACGACTTCCGCTTCGGCAAGGCGCGCGGGGGCGATTTCGCCCTGCTGCAGAAGGCCGGCCGCGAGCGCTGCTTCGTGGTCGAAGCCATGCACACGGTTGACTTCGGCGGTGTCCGGGTTTCCAGTTCGGCGGTGCGCGAGGCCCTGGCGGCGGGTGACATCGAACACGCCGAAGAACTGCTGGGGCGTGCCTTCGTCATCGCCGGCCGCGTCATGGACGGCAGCAAGATCGGGCGCAGCATCGGCTATCCCACCGCCAACATCCAGGTGCGCAGGAAGCGCCTGCCGCTGGCGGGCGTATTCGCCGTCACGGTCTCGGGCATCGACGCTCAGCCGCTGCCGGGCGCCGCCAACATCGGCGTACGGCCGACCGTGGCCGAAGGCCTGAAGCCCGTGCTGGAAGTCCATCTGCTCGACTTCGATCGCGACATCTACGGCATGCATGTCGATGTAAATTTCCTGCACAAGCTGCGCAGCGAGGCGAAGTTCGAATCTCTCGATGCCCTCAAGGCGCAGATCGCCCGCGACGTCGATGACGTGCGCACCTACTTCAAGTCCAAAGATGGCGTGACCCATGGCTGATTACCGCAAGACCCTCAACATGCCCGACACGCCCTTCCCGATGCGCGGCGACCTCGCCCGCCGCGAGCCGGGCTGGGTCGCAACATGGCAGGAACAGAAGCTCTATCAAAAGATTCGCGCCGCATCCGCCGGGCGCCCCCGCTTCGTGCTGCACGACGGACCGCCCTATGCCAATGGCGACATCCACATCGGCCACGCGGTAAACAAGATCCTCAAGGACGTGATCGTCCGTTCCAAGACCCTGGCCGGTTTCGACGCGCCCTACGTGCCGGGCTGGGACTGCCACGGCCTGCCGATCGAACACCAGATCGAAAAGGCCCACGGCAAGCACCTGCCCGCCGACAAGGCGCGCGAACTTTGCCGCAACTTCGCGGCCGAACAGGTGGAGCGGCAGAAGAAGGACTTCATTCGCCTCGGCGTGCTCGGCGACTGGGACAATCCCTACCTGACCATGGCCTTCCGCAACGAGGCCGACGAGATCCGCGCGGTCGGCGACCTGTACCGGACCGGCTACCTGTTCAAGGGCCTGAAGCCGGTGAACTGGTGCTTCGACTGCGGCTCGGCGCTGGCCGAGGCCGA
>CAZGQB010000317.1:0-3030 GCA_964527055.1 uncultured Sulfuritalea sp. | reverse complement strand
GGGTCACCGACGAGGACGACCGCTACATCGCCCCGACCATCCTCACCGGCGTCGACCGCGACGCACCGGCGATGGCCGACGAGATCTTCGGCCCTGTGCTGCCGGTGCTGCCCACCGACGGCATCGACGACGCCGTCGCCTTCGTCAACGCCAACGACAAGCCGCTGGCCCTCTACGTGTTCTCCGAGCGCGACGACGAGACCGAGGCGGTCCTCGATCGCACCAGCAGCGGCGGCGCCTGCGTGAACGGCACCATCTTCCACGTGTCCAACCCCGAGCTGCCCTTCGGCGGCGTGGGCCCGAGCGGCATGGGCTCGTACCACGGCAAGTTCGGCTTCGACACGTTCAGCCACCTGCGGGCCGTGCACGAGCGCAGCACCAAGATGGACCCGCCGATGATGTACCCGCCCTTCTCCGAGAAGAAGGAGGCGCTGCTGCGCAAGGGCTTCGCCCTGCCCGACCCCCGCGACGCCGCCAAGGTCGTCCGGGCCAAGCTCTCCAAGCCCTAGACGCCCGCGCCTTCTGGGGCCGGAACGGTGCGGTCGGAGTGGGATGGCGGCCGGGGTGGACGGTGGCGGGTCAGTGCCAGCCGTTGGCGCGGAAGAGCTCGCTGAGGCTGGACGGCTGGAGGCCGCGGGCGCGCAGGCCGGCGAGGATCGTGGGCAGCGCCGCCGCGGTCTGGGATTTCACGTGGAGCAGGACGATGGAACCCGGGCGGGCCGAGCCGAGGACCCGAGAAGCGATCGCTGAGGAACCCGGGCTCTGCCAGTCGTTGGGATCGACGTCCCAGAGGACGGTGTAGCGGAAGCCCTGGTCGCCGGCGGCGTCGAGCACGGTCGCGTCGTAGTCGCCGTACGGAGGTCGGAAGTAGGGGGTTGGGGTGGCACGGGCGACCGACCACCACGCCGCCTTGTCGATGGCCAGGCGGCTGGCGATGTCGGCGTACGACAGGTGGGAGAGCAGAGCGTGGCCGTTGCTGTGACTGCCCACGGAGTGCCCGGCGGCGACGGTGGCCTGCGCCTGGCCGGGGTGGGCGTACACCTGGTCACCCGGGCAGAAGAAGGTGGCCCGCACCCCGTAGGCCCGCAGCGTGGACAGGATCGAGTCCCAGGCCGCGCCTTCGATGCAGTCGTCGAAGGTGAGCGCCACCCGATTGCCCGCAGACTCCACGCGTCGCACCACGAGCGAGGGCACCGAGCGGTCCACCCGGAACGCTCGGAACGGGCTGGTGGCGGCGTTGCCGGCGTCGTCGGTGGCGCGCACGGCCCCGAAGTAGTTGCCCGGGAGGAACACGGTGCCGTCCGAGTAGTTCGGGCGCCACGCCAGCCGGGTGGCCCCGCGTGGGTGGCTCGTGGTGCTGCTGCGGTCGAGCACCCCGACACGGCTCGAGGCCGAGGCGTAGAGACGCAGCGGTGGCGAGGCGTCCGCAGTCGTGAAGTTGTACGACACCGCCCCGGTCGCGCCCCACGGGTCCGGGGTGATCGAGCCCCACGTGAGGCGGGGAGCGGTCGTGTCGACGGTCACCGTCCGGATCTTCTTCGTGGCGTTGCCGGCGGCGTCCCGGGCCACGAACTTCACCGTGTAGTCCCCGTCGGCGGCCCGACCCCAGACCCCTCGACGCTCGATGCGGCCGCCCCAGGTGACCGAGCGCTCGCCGGGACCGAAGGTGACCGTCTCGGTCTTGCGGGCGGTCCCACTCGCGTTGCGGATGACGATGTCCACCACGACCCGCTCGGTGGCGGTGAGCCCGAAGAACGTCTTGTCCCGGACCCGGTCGCCGTTGGGGCTGAAGTGCGGGTGGGCGACGTGCAGGCCCAGGGACGGCGGGGCGACGTCGGGCGGGACGGTGGTGTCCGGGGTGGTGGTGCCGGGTTCGTCGACGGGACCGACCTCGCCGGCCGGGGTCGACGGGACGACCGCGACGGTCGTGGGGGGCGTGGTGGTGGGCGCCGCGGTGGCGTTGGGGGTGACCGAGGTGCTGGTTGCGGAGGACGCGGGGTTTGCGCCGGCCGGGTCGACGGTGCCGACTCCCGACGCCGTGGGTGCCGGCTCTGCCGCCGCACCCACGGGCACCAGGGTGATCAGCACGAGCAGGCAGGCGACGCGGTGGATCGCTCTCACGTCTCGATCCTGCGCCCGCGCCCGCATCGGCCACAGGGCCGGAAGGCCGCGCGTCGAAGGACCATCGTTGTCTCCGTCCTCGCCCTGATGCCGGGGTCAGCCGCGCGTGGTCACGAAGCGCACCACGTCGATCCGGGTGCTGTCGAGGACCGACGTGCCCCGTAGCGTGGCGCTCAAGGTCGAGGCCCCGGCCGCGGGGGTGACCGTGACCCGCATCGTCGCCGTCGCGCCGGGCGCCAGGCTCGGCGTGCGGTACGTACCCGAGACCACGGCCGCGGTGACGTTGGTGCCGCCGACCGTGTACCGCACCGAGAACCGGGCGGTGGAGGCCGTGCCCCGGAGCCGCAGCCGCTCCTGGAAGATGCCGTCGTTCTGCCAGGTGACGTCGTACGTGGCGGCTCGACCGGCGGCCGCCGTGGCACTGGCGGTCTGGCCCCGACCGGACGTGTTGTGCACGTTGTCGCCCGCGAAGGCGCCGGTGGTGCCCACTCGGATGGAGCCGTCGGGTTGGGGCAGGGGGCCGAAGGCCTGGATGCGATGGTTGCCGGCGTCGGCGACGTACACGTCGTCGACCGCGTCGACCGCGACGCCGTTCGGGCCTCGGAACTTGCCCTTGCCGCTCCCCGTGACGCCCCAGCTCGCCAGCGGGGACCCGGTCGTGCTCAGGAGCTGCATGCGGTCGTTGCCGGTGTCGGCGACGTAGACGCGGTTCTCGCTGTCGACGGCGAGGCTGCCCGGCGACTCGAACTGGCCCGCGGCAGCGCCCTGCCCACCGAACGAGCGCACGAAGGCGCCGAAGAGGCTGAACACCTGGATGCGGTGGTTCCCCGTGTCGGCCACCAGCACGTGATCGTCGCTGTCGATGGCGATCGACCGGGGGGCGTTGAACTGCCCGTTGCCGCTTCCGGC
>CAZGQB010000316.1:0-3035 GCA_964527055.1 uncultured Sulfuritalea sp. | reverse complement strand
CCTGGCGCGCAAGCTGGGGCTCACGCGCGCCCGCGTCACGCAGCTCTTCGACCTGATAGTGCTGGCCGCCGACCATCAGGAGCAGGTCCTAGCTCTCGAAGCCGTCGACGGCGCCGAGCCGATGTCCGAGTGGACGCTGCGGGAGGTTGCCCACGCGGGAACATGGGCAGAGCAGCGGGCGGTGTGGGCTAAGCTCAGCGCCAGTGGAACTCGCCCGTGACCTGTCGGAGACCGGCGGGCGCGTTGAAGCCGAGAGTCATCGGGCGGTGGTTCGAGCAGAACGTCTCGCCGTACGTCTTGAGGAGCGCCGACCCACGCAGTACCTCAGGATCGGCAGACAGGTGGTCGACCACCTGCCGCGAGACGAGGACGATCAGCTTCGCCCTCGCGCGCGAGGCCATGACGTTGAACCTGTTGAGGCTGAGCAGGAACTCGTCCTCGTCGCTGATCGCGTCGGGGTCGCCGAGAGCGAACGTCGCGATCATCACGTCCCGTTGCTGCCCTTGGAAGCGCTCGACGGTATCTACCGACTCGCGGATCGTGCTCGGCGGCACGGCCGGGCCGAACAGTCGCTGGAGGCCACTGACCACGAGTGCCTGCTGCGCTCGGTGAGGCGTCACGACGCCGACGCCGAACTTCCAGAAGTCATCGGACGAGTACAACGACGTTGAGCGCGCCTTCACCGTGCCCGCGCGATCGAGCTCGTTCGCGAGCTGTGAAACCATGCAGCCGGAGAGCAACCACACGAGCGAGGCGACCGCGTCGGCCTCGAAGGGGTTCCACTGGCTGCTGCGGCCTTCGTCGTAGACGAACACGGAGCAAGGTTGCGCCGGGTTCAGGAAGGTCGCCCACTCGGGGGTCCAGTGCAGGTGTGCGGGCCAGTTCGCGGGCGCCGTCGGCGTCGCTGGCGGTGGCGACAGGAGGTCGAGTGCAAGCGCGCCCGAGTGCGCGACCAGCCCGGGAGGATACCCGGCCGCCTGGCCGAGGCTGACGATCGTGTTGTTCGACCGGTAGTTCGTGTTGAGGATCGCCGGAAGGATCTTGTGGCGCTCCTGCAAGTACGTGAACACCGGCCCGACGTAGGGCTCAAGCCCGAGGGGCGCCTGTGCCTGATGGATCGGGGGAAGTTGCTTGGGATCGCCGGCGACGACCACCCCGCCGTTGTCCGCGAGCCCGGCGATCGCGAGCGTCGACGTGCCGACGTCGAGCTGAGAAGCCTCGTCCAGCACGATGAGATCGAACAGCGGCGTGACGGGATTTCCCGCGCCATCGAGGAGCCGGTGGATCTGGTGAACGGTTCCGCCGACAAGCGTGAGCCCTTGGCTTCCCTGGAGGCGCGTCGTCAGTTGCTTGTGCTGCGGGGTCCCAGTAACGACGTCGATCGCCGGTGGAACACGTGGCGACGTGACCCGTGAAGAAGAGCGAAGGCGCGCGACCGTCACTTGCGGTAGAGCCAAATAGCCCTGCGTCAGGTCGTCCGCGACGCGGAGGAGAACGTTGTCGATGGCCTCGTACGTCGGGCCCGAGATCAGGATGCGTGCAGGGACACCCCGCGCCGCAGCTTCGTGAAGGGCTCCGAGGAGAACCGCTCGAAGGGTGCTGCTCTTGCCGGTGCCGGGCGGCCCCCACACGAGCTGCAGCCGCCGCGAGAGGGAGTCCGTCCACGCCTGCCATTGGCTCGCGTTGAGGTCGATCCCGGCCTGGTTGAGGCGTTGTTGGATCGCCGGCAGCACGCGACCGGTCTGCGTCGCGTAGAGGCGCTGACCGTCCCACAGAACATCTGCGGCTGGGGACGGGGTGCCGGCGCGCGGCTTCATCTTGCCGCCCAGAGCTTGCGCCACCGCGGGGAGAGCGGTCGCGATCGGTGGGCTGCCGATCGCGTTGAGGGTCGCCTGCATGCGCTCGAGGAGGAAGTCCTGATGCACGGGGTCGAGCATCACGTCTTGTGCGAACGAGAGCAGCCCCGCGTTCTCGGCCGCGGTGAGCGTCGGGAGCCAGTAGTCGTTCACGTCCACGACGATGACGCCGTTGTCCCGATCCACTGCCGCCACGTGGACGCTGGCTACCTTCTCCATGCGCGAGTAGGCCGTCGACCTGCCGGGTAGTGGGAGCGTCGCGCCGTTCGTCACTTGCGCCAACGTCCGGTCGAGGAAACCAGGGGCGTAGACCGGAGCGAGCGCGAAGTTGATGTCTCCGTCCCGTGCACGGACCTCACGGGAGCCGGGGGCCATTTCGTACACCCACCGCCCGTTTGCGGCGGTGAGGTTCATCCGCGCGAGGTGCGGCGCCGCAGCCGTAGCCGACAGGCGAGTCGTCAGGAACGCCGAACGGAAGCGCGCTTCACGTTCGTGCGGCGGCATCGCTCGCGTCTGCTGCACCTCGAGCTCCGTGAGCGCCGAGTTCAGCTTCGCGAAGACGTACCAAAGCCGTCCGTCGTAGCTCATCTTAGCCGGGAGGCTCGGCGGCCCCAGATCGGCGATGCGCGGTGCGGTCTGGCTGAGCTGCTGGCGCAGGTCGTCCTCGAGACGCTTGGAGACGCTTTCGAGGGCGCTGAGCCGCGTCTTCACGGTTCGTTCAAGCTGCTGAAGCTGAACGTTCCAAGGCCGCGTCCCGGTTGCCCGCGACCAGATCTCGTGCGCGCGCTCGGAAGGAATCTGGTCGGATAGCGGGTCCTCAAAAAGTCCGGCAACCTGGAACTGGTTGTACGGCGCCTGCGTGTGCGTCGAGTGGTACTCCCGCGCAACGTTGAGGAGGCTGTAGTAGTGGGGGACGGGCGCCGCGACGATTGCGCGCACAACATCCCGCACGACGGTGAGCGGCGACTTGCGGTCGGACACGTCAGGGTTCGCGACCACGGTCTCAGGCGGGAATAGCCACGCGAGGTGCATGAGCTGCCTGTTCCCGATGATTGCCGGGAGATGCCGCCCGATCACTCGCACCAGATGTTCGTAGGTGACGGTGTCCCAGAGGTAGACCTGAACTGTACTAGCTACGACTTGATCTGACATTATCATGACGCATGAAGATGCGAAGGA
>CAZGQB010000315.1:0-3037 GCA_964527055.1 uncultured Sulfuritalea sp. | reverse complement strand
TGCAGAAGGTTCGCGCCCAGGCGGCAAGCCCCGGCGTCCGCATCTATGCCACCGGCCAGCCGGTGCTGATCGGCTGGGTCTATACCTACCTGCCGCAGATCCTGCAGATCTTCCTGTACACCCTGGTGCTGATGGTGCTGCTGCTGGTGATCCACTTCCGTTGTTTTTATGGCGTATTCCTGCCGTTGCTCGGCATCGCCCTGTCGTCGATCTGGGGACTCGGCTTCATATCGCTGCTGAAGTGGAATCTCGACCCGCTCAACCTGGTGATCCCCTTCCTCATCGCGGCGCGCGCGATGTCGCACAGCATCCAGCTGGTGGAACGGTACTACGGCGAACTGGCGATCACCCTCGACTCGAAACAGGCGGCGCGCAATGCCTTCGACGACCTGTTCCGCCCCGGTTCCCTCGCCATCGTCGTCGATGCGGTCGGCATCCTGGTGATCGCGCTCGGCGCTGCGCCAATCAACATCAAGCTGGGCTACTACGCGGGCTTCTGGGCCTTCTCCGTGATCTTCACGGTATTGCTGGTGGTGCCCCTGCTGCTGCTGCTGATGCCCCAGCCGAAGAAGACCGCAAACAAGTTCGGCATCCTGCGCGACCAGATCGTGAGCTCGATCAGTATCGCCGGCAAGCGCTCGGGTGCGCTGGCGATACTCGGCATGTTCGGCCTTCTGATGGCTGCCGGCAGCATCTTCGCCGTCAAGGTCAAGATCGGCGAAGCCGAACCGGGCTCGCCCCTGCTTTATCCGAAGCACGATTACAACGTCTCGTCCAAGGCGATCAACGAGCGCTTCCCCGGTTCGGAAGAACTCTATATCGTCGCCCGCACCGCCGACAAGGGCGGGCTGAAGCGCCCCGAAGTGCTGCACGCCATGACGGCCTTCCAGAACCACATGCTCTACGACCCCGGCCTGGGCGGCGTCAAGTCGCTGCCGACCTTGATTGCCAATGTCAATGGCCTGATCCATAACGTCGAGCCGCGCTGGTACCAGATTCCCGATTCGGCGGCGGAAGTCGGCGGCCTGATGTTCGCCTATATGGCCGGCAGCCCGATACCGGGTGCCCTCAACGAGTTCCTCAACTCGGACGGCACGGATGCCAACATGGTGTTCTTCTACAAGGACCATCAGGCGGAAACCATCCAGCGCGCCGTCGCCCTGGCCCGGGAAGGCATCGCCAAGGTTCAGGAGCGGGGCGTGAAGGACTTCCAGATTCTGCTCGGCGGCGGCGTCATCGGCGTGAATGCGGCAATCAACGACGCGGTGTTCGACGACAACCGGCTGGTCGTGCCGCTGGTGCTGTTCCTCAGCTTCCTGTTCGTCATGGCCTTCTACGGCTCGTTTCATGCGGGCTGGCTGATGGTGCTGCCGATGATCTTCGCCACCATCCTCACCTATGCCTACATGGGCATCAACAATATCAGCGTCAATATCAACACCGTGCCGGTGATCGCCGTCGGCATCGGCGTCGGCATCGACTACGCGATCTACATCATGAACCGCATCCGCGAGGAAATGGCGGCTCTGCGCGACCTGCCTGCAGCCGTGATGAAGGCGCTGGCCACCACCGGATTCGCCGTCACATTTACGGCGGCCACCCTGGTCGCGGGCATCATCATGTGGGTGTTCCTTTCCGACCTGCGCTTCCAGTCCGATTCGGCCCTGCTGCTGAGCATCATGCTGATCCTCAACGCGGTCGCGGCGCTGCTGCTGATGCCGGCATGGGTGATGATCTTCAAGCCGCGCTTCATCATGAATGCGTACCTGGATGAGGACGGAGTGCTGCAGGTGGGGCAACCGTCCCCGGGCGTCGCATAAGCGCAACAAAATATCTAATTGATAGCCGAATAACCGCAATTAATTTATGGATTTGTTGGTAGGGGAGTAGTTTCTCCCGATGTTTTCCCGCAAGTGTTCCACCGGGGCGGCATCCGGGACATAAGTCGGCAAGGGTAGCGAGGAGGTATCTGGCGGAAGGTCTGGTCCGCCGATGCGCAAGAGACAGGCAGCGGGGTGAAGGCCGTTGTCAAAGTCCAATAAAACGAGGAGCGAAACAATGCAGAAGCACTATTCATTCAGGTTGAAGCCGCTGGCTGCCGCGACAAGCGCGGCGCTCTTGGTCGGTTTTGGCACGGGCGCAGTGCGCGCGGCGGACAATGTGCCCGACATGGGCAGTTCGGGGGGGCAGGACTGGCGCGTAGACACCTTCTACGAAAACGACACCCGGCACCGCAAGGATACGGGGCTGTCGAAGTTCCGCAACACGATCCAGGTCGAGGCGGACAAGGATTTCGGCGGCAACGGCACGTTCTCCAGCATCAAGCTGCGCACCAAGTTCCGCGGCACCTATGATGGCGTCTACACCCTGAACGATGACAAGTACGGCAAGAATGCCGGGGGGGCAATCACGCTCGACAGCGGAGTTGCGCTGCCAACTTCGGCAGGGGTGACAACAAATGTTCCTCATGGCGAAGGCATCCAACTGTCAAACACGGGTGGCGCGTTCGGCGGACCAGGCACCGGAACCGCCGTTCTGGCGAGGAATCCGAACAGCGGCATGATCGTTCTCGGCGAGTACCTGCACAAGCCGGAGGGTGGCGTCGCCTTCGGCGTGCCGCAGGCACCCTGCGATTACGACAGCCGGGGCTGCATCAAGGATTACATGGATGCCAACTCGCACGAACTCGCATCGCCGGAATTCAACGACCGGCTCGACTTCATCCGCGAAGCCTTCGTCGTCGCCAAGATGCCGATGGCCGACGGCCGCAGCTGGAACTTCCAGCTCGGCAAGCAGCAGGTGGTCTGGGGCCGCACCGACCTGTTCCGCGTGCTCGACGTGATCAACCCGGTCGACTATTCGCGCAACAACATCTACGATGAACTGCAGGACATCCGCATTCCGATGTGGATTTTCACCGCCGAGTACCGCATGGGTGCGACGGAAACCTTCGACGATACCAACATCCAGTTGGTCTGGAATTTCGACAAGTTCCGCCCCAACAATCTCGGTCAGGGCGGTACGCCGAACCAGATTC
>CAZGQB010000314.1:0-3051 GCA_964527055.1 uncultured Sulfuritalea sp. | reverse complement strand
GCATCATCGTGGGTGGCGTGGGCATGGCGGCGGGCGCGTCGATATGGTTTTTCGCCAAGCCAAAGGAGCAGCCGAAGGATACGCGAGAACGCGCGGGGCTTTCGGTGCAGATGGGAATGGGCAGCGTGGGCGTAGGCGGGAGGTTTTGATGAAAAGGCAAAACCATCGAATGGGCCAGCAGATCCTCGTGGTCCTCATGCTGATGGTGCTGGGGATCATCGTGGGCGCGTGTGACGGGATATTGGGGATTGAGGGGTTCCAGATCGGTTGCGATGGCGGGTTCGGTACGGTCGGTGCCATGCGCTGCAAGGGACTCACTCCGGAGAGGTGCGGTGAAAATGGGAAATGGATAGCCGTTGGATCGGCGTGTGACGTGGCCTGTTCGGCTGGGCAATGCGTACTGAACTGTGTTCCTGGGGATCTCCGGTGCGATGACAGGATCCCGCAGAAGTGCGACACGAATGGTATCTGGCAGGTGAATGGAGCCGCTTGCGATCCCTGCGTCGGCTGCAACCCCTTGACGGCGGCATGTTACGCCCCCGATTCCGCCGTGACGTGTGGTCGACACGAGGTTTGCGGCAATCGAACGTGTACGTGCCCGAATCCCAGGTTCGGTCTCTTCGCGGCAGTGGGCAACGAGCCTCAATCGGTTGCTGCTGCAGACTTCAATGGCGATGGCAAAATCGACCTCGCCGTCGCAAACCAGGGCAGCAACACCGTGAGCATGCTGCTCAGCAACGGCAACGGCACCTTTGCCAAAAAGGTCGATTATCCCACGGGCAGCCATCCGTACTCCGTCGCCGCCGCAGATCTGAACGGCGATGGCAAGCCCGACCTCGCCGTCGCAAACAGCGGTAGCGACATCGTGAGCGTGCTCTTGAACAACGGCAACGGCACCTTTGCACCAAAGATCGACTATGCAGTGGGTGTTGGTCCGGCTTCTGTTGCCATCGGCGACCTTAACGGCGATGGCAAATCCGACCTCGCCGTCGCAAACGAATATAGCAACACCGTGAGCGTGCTGCTGAACAACGGCAACGGCACCTTCGCCAACAAGGTCGATTACCCCACGGGCGACTATCCATACTCCGTCGCCGCCGCAGATCTGAACGGCGATGGCAAGCCCGACCTCGCCGTCGCAAACCTTGACACTAACACCGTGAGCGTGCTCTTGAACAACGGTAATGGCACCTTTGCCAACAAGGTCGATTATCCCACGGGCTACCGCCCAAGCTCCGTCGCAGCCGCCGATCTGAATGGCGATGGCATACCCGACCTCGCCGTCGCCAACACGAGTAGCCACACCGTAAGCGTGCGGTTGAACAACGGCAACGGCACCTTCAGCAACAAGGTCGACTATGCCGCGGGCACCTATCCAATCTCAGTCGCCGCCGCAGATCTGAACGGCGATGGCATACCCGACCTCGCCGTCACAAGCGCCGGTAGCAACACCGTGAGCGTGCTGTTGAACAACGGCAACGGCACCTTCAGCAACAATGTCGACTATGCCATGGGCGACTATCCATACTCCGTCGCCGCCGCAGATCTGAACGGCGATGGCAAAACCGACCTCGCCGTCACAGACGCCGGTACCAACACCGTGAGCGTGCTGTTGAACAACGGCAACGGCACCTTTTCCAACGGGGTCAATTCTCCCACGGGCACCTATCCAATCTCAGTCGCCGCCGCCGATCTGAACGGCGATGGCAAAACCGACCTCGCCGTCGCAAACGTCGACGGCACCGTGAGCGTGCTGTTGAACAACAGCAACGGCACCTTTGCCAACAGGGTCGATTATCCCACGGGCGACGCAACCTCCGTCGCAGCCGCCGATCTGAACGGCGATGGCAACAGCGACCTCGCCGTCGCGAACTACTTCAGCGACACCGTGAGCGTGCTGGTGAACAACGGCAACGGCACCTTTGGCAACAAGGTCGACTATGCCACGGGCGGTAATCCCAGCTCGGTCGCTGTCGCCGATCTGAACGGCGATGGCAAAAGCGACCTCGCGGTTACAAACGAATCTAGCGAGACTGTGAGCGTGCTGTTGAACAACGGCAACGGCACCTTTGCTCCGAAGGCTGACTACCTCACTGGGCCCTTTCCAAGGTCGGTCGCTGTCGCCGACCTCAACGGCGACGGCAAGCCCGATCTCGCCGTGGCGAACTCTGCCACTATCATAGTGAGCGTGCTGTTGAACAACGGTAACGGTACCTTTGTGAACACATTCAATGTTTTAACGGGCGAAGGTCCACGCTCCGTCACAGCCGCCGATCTGAACGGCGATGGCAAAAGCGACCTCGCCGTGGCGAACTATGGCGATTTCATGAATCCAGGTTTTACCGTGAGCGTGCTGTTGAACAACGGCAACGGCACCTTTGCCGACAAGGTCGACTATGCCACGGGCGGTAATCCCAATTCGGTCGCCGCAATCGATCTGAACGGCGACGGCAAGCCAGACCTCGCCGTCGCAAATGGCGACAGTAACACCGTAAGCGTGCTGTTGAACAACGGCAATGGCACCTTTGCCAACAAGGTCGACTATCCCACAGGCGACGGTCCATCCTCAGTCGCGACTGCCGATCTAAACGGCGACGGCAAGCCCGATCTCGCCATCGCAAACAACACCAGCAACACCGTCAGCCTCCTCTTCAACACCTGCGCGGCGCAATAATCCGTCCCCCAAAAACGTAGCCCTTCCCTCCAACCCATGTTACCGTGCCGACCTCTTTCTCCACGGAGACCTCGACATGGACAACAAAGTCGGCGACAACGCGCTCTGCGCACACGGCGTCTCGCTCCCCAATGTCCCCCTCGCCGGCATTGCCAACGACCTGCAACTCGAACAACAGCTTCAGCCCATCGAAGAAGAACTGCGCGTCGCATTGCAAGTGGCCGAAGACGCCGGGGCCCAAGCGTCATCGGAGTCATGGGAGGGATTCTTGGCGTATTACGGCGTGCTTTCATCCATGGCCCAACGTATGCCCGATGTCGCCGCCGATCTGGCCTCGGTCGTCGAGTTCATGTCGGTCAAGCCCAGCAAGAAATAAT
>CAZGQB010000313.1:0-3095 GCA_964527055.1 uncultured Sulfuritalea sp. | reverse complement strand
AAAGTGGGCGGGATGCTGGTGCAGGCCGAGGACGAACTGGCCTCGATCAACCAGATCATCGGCGCCTCCTACGGCGGCGTGCCGGCGATGACCGCAACCTCCGGCCCCGGCCTGTCGCTGATGATCGAATCGCTGGGCCTCGCCGTCGCCGCCGAGGTGCCGCTGGTGGTGGTCGACGTGATGCGCGTCGGCCCCTCGACCGGCATCGCCACCAAGTCGGAACAGAGCGACCTCAACATCGCCGTGTATGGCCTGCACGGCGATGCGCCGCATGTCGTGGTCGCCGCCAACTCGGTTTCAGACTGCCTGTTCACCACGCAATGGGCCGTGCATCTGGCGGAAGCCATGCAGGTGCCGACCATCGTCCTCACCGACCAGGCCATGGGCCAGGCCCGCGCCATCCTGCCCAGGCCGGCCGAACTGGCCTTTATCGGCCAGCGTGAAGTCGCCAAGGCCGCCGTCGAAGGCGAACGCTACAAGCGCTACGCGATGACCGGCTCCGGCGTTTCGCCGATGGCGATCCCCGGCACGCCGGGCCTGACCCACACCGCCGATGGCCTGGAACACAACGAATTCGGCACGCCCTCCTCGCAGGCCTCGGACCACCAGGCGCAGATGGACAAGCGCAGCCGCAAGATCAGCCAGTACAACTACGGCGACCACTGGGCCGACATCGAAGACTCGGAAGTCGGCGCCGGCGACACGGCGATCATCACCTGGGGCTCCTCCACCGGACCGGCGCGCGAAGCCATGCAACGCCTGTCGGCCGCCGGCGGCAAGGCGCGGCTGATTTCGCTGCGCCTGATCGCCCCGGTACAGCCGGAGAAGATGGCCGAAGCACTGCGCGGCATCAAACGCGCGGTGGTGGTCGAGCAGTCGCACAGCGGCCAGTTCTATCGCATGTTGCGCGCCTTCTACGAGCTGCCGGCGCAGACAGTGTCGCTGCACCAGGGCGGCCCGCTGTCCTTCGGCCCGCAGCAGATCCTCGATCAACTGAACCAACTCAACGCCGGGAGCGCCTGATGGAAAGCTGTGCGCAGAAGAAGGCCTACAAAGCCAAGGACTACAAGTCCGACCTGAAACCGATCTGGTGTCCCGGTTGCGGCGATTACACCGTACTGAATTCGATCACCCGCGCCCTGGCGGAACTCGCCCTGCCGCCGGAAGAAGTCGCGGTCGTTTCCGGCATCGGCTGCTCCTCGCGGATTCCCGCCTACACCAGCGTGTATGGCTTCCACGGCGTGCATGGCCGCGCCCTGCCGGTCGCCACCGGGCTCAAGCTGGCGCGTCCCGACCTCACGGTGCTGGTCACCGGCGGCGACGGCGACGGTTTCTCGATCGGCGGCAACCACTTCCTGCACGCCTGCCGGCGCAACGTCGACCTGACCTACATCGTGATGGACAACCAGGTCTATGGCATGACCAAGGGCCAGGCCTCGCCGACCACGTCGCCGGACTGGGAAGGCAGCAAGCTCACCCCCGAAGGCACCGGCATCAATCCCTTCCAGCCGCTGGTGGTGGGCCTCGCCTCGGGTGCCAACTTCATCGCCCGCGTGTCGAGCTCCGACCCGATCAACATGGCGCAGATCATCGTCGAAGCGATCCGCCATCCGGGCTTTTCGCTGGTGCAGGTGCTCAGCCCCTGCGTCACCTTCCGCCCGGAACAGGCCGAATGGCGCGACATCGTGCGCACCGCGGTGGTGGATTACACCGACGATGCGGCCCGCGCCGCGCGCCGGTTGATGACCGACGACGGCTTCAACGTCGGCAAGGTGCTGTTCAAGGGCAGCCGGCCGCCTTTCCGGCCGGAGTTCGAACACACCGACGGATCGGTCGCCGAACTCGAAGCGAGGTTCGCGCTATGAGCAACACGCAAGCCAACACCGCGATCGACAGCCTGCCGGAACTGCTGGCGCACGCGCTGGCCATGGAGACCGAGGCCGCCGAGCGCTACGAGGAACTCGCCGACCAGATGGAAACCCACCGCAAGGCCGGCGTCGCCGCCATCTTCCGCCGCCTGGAAAAGGAAGAAAAAGCGCACCTGGTCGAGCTGAACGAAATGTGCAGCCGCTACGAACTGCCGCATTACGCACCCTGGGACTTCAAATGGACCACGGGCGAAAGCCCCGAGGCGATCGCCATCGACCAGGTCAGCTACCGCATGTCGGTGCGCGGAGCCGTAGAGCTGGCGCTGATGCACGAACGGCGCGCCTGCGATTTCTATGCCGGCATCGCGCAGCGCGCCAGCGACGACGAGGTGCGCATCCTCGCCAGCCAGTTCGCCGCCGAAGAGCGCGAGCACATCGGCTGGCTGGAGTCCTGCCTCGCCGATTGCGGCCCGGACGACGCCGCGATCGACGACCCCGATCCCCCGCTCTCCCAGGAATAGCCCGACCCAACCCCACACGCGAAAGGAACCCGGCATGGCCCTCATCATCAATGAACTGTGCATCGCCTGCGACGTCTGCAAGGCGCCCTGTCCGAACAAGGCGATCTCCGTCGATGACGACGATGTGTACACCATCGACCCGGACAAGTGCACCGAGTGCGTCGGCCATTTCACGATCAGCCAGTGCGTCAAGGTCTGCCCGGTGCGCGCCATCGTCCCCGACCCGGCGCACAAGGAAAGCAAGGACGAACTGCAGGCCAAGTACGAACGCCTGAAGGCGCAGAAAGCGGCCTGAGCCGCAGCAACCGCCGCCAAGGCGGACCAGTCAGAAAAAGGAGGAGGAAGCATGAAGCGGATACTGGGTCTCTGGATCAACGGGCGCTGGCGCGAGGAAGCCGTCGCCGAAAACGCGCTGCTGCTCGACTACCTGCGCGAGGGGCTGGGCCTCACCGGCACCAAGCAGGGCTGCGACGGCGGCGAATGCGGCGCCTGCACCGTGCTGGTCGACAACGAGCCGCGCCTGGCCTGCAGCACGCTGGCGCACAGCCTCGCCGGGCGCCGCGTCGAAACCGTCGAGGGCCTCGCCACCGATGGCAACATTTCTCCCCTGCAGCGCGCCTTCCACGAAAAGCTCGGCACCCAGTGCGGCTTCTGCACGCCGGGCATGATCATGGCCGCCGAAGGCCTGCTGCGCAAGAATCCGCAT
>CAZGQB010000312.1:0-3119 GCA_964527055.1 uncultured Sulfuritalea sp. | reverse complement strand
GGCTGCTCGCGGAAGGCCTGCGCAAGCTGAAAGCCTGACCCCCAAGCGGATCGTGTCCATCGCGGCATGGTCCGCTCTTTTTCCTTCGCCGATCTGCGGGGCGGGCTTACGGTCTCAAGACGGCCCAGTCATTCAACCCCAACGCCGCCGCTGAGGAGGTTGGCACCGGTTTCAGACATTTGCTTCGCCGTCAGAACTGTCTGAATGCAGCCGCAGCCAGAATTCCCGCCGCAATCGCCGGCAGCGGTTTCTTAAGCACGAGCATCACTCCAGCCGTTGTTGCAAGCGCTAGCCTGGCGCCGCCATCGCCTTGCATCGCCAGAGGGGCCAGAAGTGCTACCAGCACCGACCCAGACATTGCCGCGATGAACTGCTTGACGCGGTGGCCGATGGGCACGAAAGACATGACGAAGACTCCACCCCAGCGGGTGGCCAGGGTCACCACCGCCATGATGGTCACGATCAGCAGTGGGCCCCAGCCCAGGGTTTCAACGCTCATGGCTTTGCTCCGTCCACATCACTCCCAGCAGGCCACCGGCCAGCGCACCCGCCACCACATGGCTGTTCTCGGGCAGATACCGGTAGGCCGCGAGCGCTGCACTGGCCGCCACCGCCCAGATGACAAGCATGCGCAGGTTCTTCTGGCCGCCGACCACCATGGCCAGCAGGAAGCAGCCCATGACCATGTCCAGCCCCCAGCGCCGGCCATCGGCAATGACATCGCCGACCTGTGTGCCCAGCCACGTGCCCAGCACCCAGAACAACCACAGCGCCAAGCCTCCGCCGAGCAGCAACCCCAGGCCCGGCTGCCCGCGGCCGAAGGATTGCATTGCCAGGGCCCAGTTGGCGTCGGACGCCACCACCATCACCCCGTAGCGCTGCGCGGGTGGCAGGTGGCGCAGCCAGGGGTAGAGCGTCGCACCCATCAGAAGGTGGCGGGCATTGATGGCGAACACGGTCAAGGCCAGGGTCAGAATCGGTACCTGCGGCCCCCACAGGTCCAGCGTCGCAAACTGTGCAGCACCGGCGAACACCAGCGTACTCATGACGACGACCCAGGTCGCATCGAGGCTCGATTGCGTTGCCGCTAGACCGAAAGCGGCCCCGAACACCATCACGAACATGGCAATCGGGACCATCTGCCTGAACCCGACCCACACCAACTGGCGATTGAGTTCACTTTGCAAAGGAGGCGTTTCTGTTGCGGGCATGGTTGGGTCGAGGCCGAGTGTTGGTCGAGATGGGGCTTTCAGGATCGGACTTTGGCTTGATTGAGGACTTCAGAAAAGCGCAAAATTCAGATCGCTTCCATTCGAAAACCTGATTCAAGACGGCAGACATGACTCCGCAGGATTTGCAGATAGACTGGCTCAAGTGCTTTGTCGCGGTGGTGGACACCGGCTCACTCTCGAGCGCGGCGGGCGAAGTGCACCGGTCGCAATCGGCTGTCAGCATGCAACTCAAGAAGCTTGAAGATGCGGTTGGTCGGCGTCTGCTCGACCGGGGGCCGCGCAAGCTTCAGCTCACGCCGGACGGCCAGACGCTGCTGGGCTACGCCCGACGCATGCTGGACTTGCAGGCCGAGGCTCAGGCCGCCTTGTACGGTGAGAAATTGACCGGGCGTGTGCGCCTCGGGGTGCCGGACGACTACGCTGCCAAGTATCTGACGCCGGTGCTCAAGCGCTTCGCACCCAAACACAGCGGTGTCGAGATCGAGTTGAACTGCGAACAATCCACGTCCCTGATTCCCCGCGTGGCAAGCGGCGACCTCGATCTGGCGCTGGTCTCCCGCGACCACGCCCGACGCGGCACCCTGCTGTTCCATGAGCCGATGGTGTGGGTGGGGGCGCCCCAATTCGAACTGTGGCGGCGTGACCCGCTGCCTATTGCAGTGTATGAGGACGCCAGTCTTGCGCGCCGGGGTGCGATCCAGTCGCTCGCGCAGCAGGGGCGGCGATACAAGGTCGTGTACAACAGCTCGAGCTTGGCGGGCCAAATCGCGGCGGTTGAGAGCGGTCTTGCAGTCGCTGCGCTGACTCAGTGCAGCGCGCCGGAGCACCTGCAGGTACTGGGGGCAGAGCACGGTCTGGGACCTGTGGAGCCGATGGAGGTCGCTGCCTATCGCAGCAGTGAGTCACGCGGCAACAAGGCGGTGGACAGCCTGCATAGCTTGCTGATCAAGACGCTGCGCTTATCGGATTGACCGAGGCTACTCCGTTCGGAGAGACGAATTTAGGCTTTGCAGCGCCTACTCGAATGACGACCCCATAGGCAAGGTGCATGGCGGCAGGTAGGCGGTCTGAGACTTCCGACTCCGGAACGTCCGCGCCGCCGCTCTGCGAGCCGTTTGCGACTGCCTTGAGGCGAGCCTGACTCGTCAAACGCCTGCCAGCTCAAGTAGCAATCAATCCAGATGCTTCTCTGCGAGGAATTCTGACATCAGCTCCGCGATCTGCACGTTGTTCAGATCGGAGAACGGGAAGTGCGTGTTCCCGCGAATCCCGATCTCCGGCAGATGCACAACCTTTGCATCGCCACCATGGCGGTTGATGGTTTCAGTCCAGCGTTTCGCCATGGCGAGGCGCACACGCCAACCATCCTGACCCGGATTGGCCATGGGCTCTTCCGGGATGAAATCGCCGTAGTAAATGATGATCGGGATTTTGGTGAGTTTCACGAACTCAGATTGAGGGATTGCGACGGGTTCCAGCGCCCCGGCGGAACTCGCCATGGCAGGCGGCACCTCGCCTTCCGGAAAGACAAAGCCGCTGCCCGGTTCGTACGACACGATGGCGCGGACCCGGGGATTCTTCATCGCCGTCAGCCAGCCCATGCCGCCGCTATGTGAGTGCGTGACGAGGACTCCGGGGCCGATCCTGTCGAACAGGGCGGAAACCGCATCGCTGTTCACCTGGACGTCGATCGGTCCGGTATCCGGGGTCATGGCGCGAAAGTATTGCTCGAGCGCTTCCTTCGAGCGGGAGAACTGCACGCCGGGGAAATAGTCCGGCCAGACGCCGACCCGGAAGGTGTTGAACCAGCGTTGCTCATCCGGCGTGGCGCTGACCGTTCCACCAACCGTGCCACGCCCCGCTGCGCCGCGACGCGGCTGATCGATC
>CAZGQB010000311.1:0-3119 GCA_964527055.1 uncultured Sulfuritalea sp. | reverse complement strand
CTCATGCTGCCCTCGGCGGCGGCCACGGCGCAGGTCTTCAACGCCATCGTCGGCAGCGGCATGGGCGAGAACGATTCGGTCACCGCCCTGCAGCTGCTCGAAAAGATGAGCGGCAAGGACGAGTGACGCGGAGCCCGGACCGCCCATGAACATCGGGTTCATCGGTTTCGGCACCATGGGGGCGCCGATGGCCGGACATCTGTTGCAGGCCGGACATGTCCTCCATGTCTGGAGCCGCCGTGGCGCCAGCGCCGACTTTCTGGTGGAGCGCGGTGCGCGACGTTGCGCCGCGCCCGCAGAGGTGGCGGCCGCGAGCGAAATCGTCTGCACCAACGTCACCGCCAGCGACGATGTCGAAGGGCTCGCGGCGCAACTCGCCGGTGGCCTGGCGCCGGGAACGATGCATGTCGACTTTTCCACCATCGCGCCTTCGGCGGTGCGGCGCATCGCTACGCTGTATGCGGAGCGCGGCGTCGAGTTCGTCGATGCGCCGGTCTCGGGCGGCAGCGCCGGCGCCCGGAACGCCACGCTGTCCATCATGTGGGGCGGAAAGTCGGCGCTGGCGCCACGCCTCGAACCGTTGTTTTCCGTGCTGGGCAAGACCGTCGTCCGTGTCGGCGAGGTCGGCGCCGGCCAAGTGGCCAAGGCCTGCAACCAGATGGTGATGGTGGCGGCGATCGAGGCCTGCGCCGAAGCGGCGCGCCTGGCGGATGCGGCGGGGGTCGATTTCGCCCTGGTGCGCCAGGCCATGCAGGGCGGCTCGGCCGGTTCGCGCGTGCTCGACGCCTTTGGCGGGCGCATGGCGGCGCGCGACTTCGCCGCCGGCGTCGAAGCGAGGCTGCATCACAAGGATTACGCGCTGCTGATGGACGAGGCAAGCCGCATCGGCGCGCCGATGCCGGTGTCGGCGGCGGTCTGGCAGCAGTTGAACGCCCTGATGGCGCAGGGCATGGGTGCGCGGGATACCGCGTCCCTGCTGCAGGTACTGGAGGCGGCCGGGCGGCAATGAACCCCGCACCCACCATGATCGCGCCGAAAAAGGCGATGCTCGAGCTCAATGCGATCTTCGAGAATGCGACGGTCGGCATCCTGTTTACCCACAACCGCAAGCTGATGCAGGCCAACCGGTTGTGCGCGGAGATGTTCGGTTACCGGCTGGACGAGTTCCTCGGCCAGTCGGCGCTGATCCTCTACGAAAATCCGGAGGCATACTCGGCGCTCGGGCGCGAGGCGGGCCCGGTGCTTTCCCGCGGCGAATCGTTCAAGGCCGAAACCCGGCTCAAGCGCCGCGACGGCAGCCTGTTCTGGTGCCGCGTCTCGGCCAAGGCCATCGATCCCGAGCATCCGCGCGACGGCACGCTGTGGATCATGGAGGACATCACGGCCGACCGCTCGATGCTGGAGGCGTTTGCGCAGAGTACCAGCGAGCTCTCGGCAATCTTCAATTCCGCCGCGCTGGGCATAGGGGTCGTGCGCAAGGGCATCTTCGCGCGCTGCAATCGTCGCCTTGAGGAAATGCTCGGCGTGCCCGCAGGGTCGCTGGCGGGCCAGGCCACAAGGCGATTTTTCGACAGCGACGAGGAATTCCAGCGCATCGACGCGCAGATCCGCGCCGAGTTCGCGGCCGGCGCCCGGCATCGTCGCGAACAGACATTCCGCCGTGCCGACGGCCAGGTGGTGTGGCACCGGATCAGCGGCAGCGCCCTTGATCCGGAAAATCCGCAGGCCGGTTCGGTCTGGCTGGTCGAGGACATCACGGCCGCGCATGAAGCCGAGGAGAGGGCGCGGCAGGCCTTCGACGAACAGCAGATGATTTTCGACAATGCGGCGGTGGGCATCCTGTTCGCGCGGGACCGCGTGGTGCTGCGCTGCAATCGCAAGCTGGCCGAAATTTTCGGCTACCGGCCGGAAGAACTGGCCGGGCGCTCGACGCGTGTCCTTTACCTCAGCGAAGCCGACTATCAGAGCCACGGCGCCAGAATGCATCCGGTACTCATGGCCGGCGAGACCTACATCGGCGAAACGCGGGCGCGGCGCAAGGACGGCACCGTGATCTGGGTGCGGGCCACCGGGCGGCGTGTCGCCGGCCAGACCGGAAGCGTCGACCTGACATGGATTTTCGAGGATGTCACCGAGCGCCATCAGGCCGAGGAGGCCCTGCTGCGCGCCCACGAGGAACTCGAGCGGCGCGTCGTCGAGCGCACCGCGGAACTGGCCAGCGCCAATACGCAGTTGCAGGAGGAGGTGTTCGAACGCATCCAGGCCGAGCAGCGTGTCTGGCATGTCGCCCACCATGACAGCCTGACCGGCCTGCCCAACCGCACCCTGCTGCATGACCGGCTGCAGCAGGCCCTGGCGCAGGCGCAGCGCGGCCGGCATCGTGTGGCGGTGATGTTTCTCGACCTCGATCGCTTCAAGACCGTCAACGACACGCTGGGCCATGCCATCGGCGACGAGTTGCTGAAGCATGTGGCGGAGCGCCTGAAGGGCGTGGTGCGGGCGGTCGATACCGTGTCGCGCCTGGGCGGCGACGAGTTCGTCATCGTCCTGCAGGAGATGTCCTCCCCCGACGACGTGGTCCAGGTGGCGGAAAAAATTCTCGGCGCGATGGCGCCGGTGGTGCACATCGATGGCCACGCGTTGCGCTCGACGCCATCGATCGGCATCAGCATGTTCCCCGATGACGGCGAGGAGGCGATCGCGCTCATGAAGTGTGCCGACGCGGCGATGTACCAGGCAAAGGCGGCCGGGCGCAACAACTTCCAGTTCTTCGCGCGCAAGATGAACGACCAGGCGACACATTTCTTCGCGCTGGAGAACCGGCTGCGCAAGGCGGTCGAGACCGGTGGCCTGGAACTGCGCTATCAGCCGCTGATCGACTGGTCGCGCCGCGCCGTATGCGGCATGGAGGCGCTGGTGCGCTGGAACGATCCGGAACGCGGCCTGGTCGAGCCGGTCGAATTCATTCCGATCGCCGAGGAAACCGGGCTCATCGTGCCGATCGGCGACTGGGTGTTGAGCGCCGCGCTGGAGCAGAATCGCGCCTGGCAGCAGGCGGGGCGGCACCTGCTGCCGATCTCGGTCAACCTTTCGGCGCGCCAGTTCCGGCAGAAAGACCT
>CAZGQB010000310.1:0-3130 GCA_964527055.1 uncultured Sulfuritalea sp. | reverse complement strand
TGGTGGGAAGTCCGCCGATAAGCCGGGTTCTGTCGTGGGCAACCATTCCTCTGGGACCGCCGTTACCGACGGCCTCTAGCAGCCTACCCGGGAGCGACGCGGGCCACGCCAATGCTCCCCTATTTGGCCTTGCCCCGAATGAGGTTTGCCGTGCCGTTCCTGTTACCAGAAACGCGGTGGGCTCTTACCCCACCATTTCACCCTTACCGGCCCTCCTTTTCCATCATCGCAGCAAGCTGCTCTTCAGAAAAAGACTTTGCCGCCCTCACGGGCGTCAAAGTCGGGCTTAGGCGGTATCTTTCTGTTGCACTGTCTGTCGCCTTGGGTCCGGCGGCTTGCGCCGCCGGACTTATAGCGCCCGGCCGTTAGCCGGCATTCCGCCCTGCGGGGCCCGGACTTTCCTCCAAGCACTTTCATGCTCAGCGGTTGCCTGGCGAACTTCCCGAGCGCATTGTACGCGCCGGGCGGAACTGGCGCGTGTCGTCGTAGTAACCGGGCTGCTCGTTGTCCGCCGTGGCACCGGGAATTCCGAGCAGGGGCAACGGTTGCCAGTCGCGCGGCGAAAAATTCCCGCCATCGAACCTCGCCGCCAGACGCGCATCAAGCGAGGCCAGTGCCGCCGTCGCAGGTGATTCCAGCCACGCCGCATCGACCTCGAGGAACAGCGCCTTGCCGCACAAACCGACAAAGGGCGCGGCCAGCGCATCGTGGCTGGCATGGCCGAAGATGATGAAGCGGGTTGTGCGCAGCAGTTCCTCGCGCCGATCGACAAAGACCTCGCGCCAGCGGTGCGCGCACAAGCTCTGCCACAGTTGCGGCGCGTTCCCGGCAACCACCACGCCGCATTCATCGAACTGGGTAAAGGCATCGCGCAGCGCGCCACGGCCGGTTCGCCCATCACGGCGCGCGTCCGTCAGCGCGACAAAATGGCGTCGGTTGAGCGCCGCCTTGGTCAGCGGCAAGGCCAGCCAGACCAGCGCATTGAACACGTCATGCCGGTTGCCGGGTCGGGTCGCTATCTCGCCGCTCAGATAGGCCCGTTCCTCATAGCTGTCGGGCCTGCCGGAAGGCTCGACAAAACGCAAGGCGACGCCACCGCCGGTCACCAGTCCGCGCTCGCGGGCGAGCGCGTTGAGCCGTGGCAGGTCCGGGATGCCGTCGGCAAGCCACGGTTGCAGGACCGCCGATAAAGGATGAAGTTCTGCGGCAGCCGGCGTCACGGCGCGACGCGAAGGATCAGGCCAGGCGCCACGCCAACGTTTCCCCGGCACGCAGCGGCACCAGGCGGTCGCCCGGCACATAGTCGAGGCTGGCCGGCACCGCCATCGCCTCGCGCCGCAGCGTGATCTTTTCGGTGTTGCGCGGCAGTCCGTACCAATCGGGCCCGAAGAGACTGGCGAAAGCCTCCAGCCTGTCCAGCGCCCCGACCGCCTCGAAGGCTTCGGCATACAGTTCGATGCCGGCATTGGCCGTGTAGCAGCCGGCGCAGCCGCAGGCCGCCTCCTTGGTGCTTTGCCCGTGCGGTGCCGAATCGGTGCCGAGGAAGAACTTCGGGTTGCCGGAAATCGCCGCGGCCACGAGGGCCTGGCGATGTGCCTCGCGCTTCAGCACCGGCAGGCAGTAGTGGTGCGGACGGATGCCGCCGGCGAAGATCGCGTTACGGTTGAGCAGCAGGTGATGCGCGGTCAGGGTGCCAGCGACGTTGGCGCCATGCTCCAGCACGAAAGCAATGCCGTCTCGCGTCGTGATGTGTTCCAGCACCACGTTCAATTTCGGAAAATCGCGCAGCAGGGGGCGCAGCACGGTTTCGATGAACACCGCCTCGCGATCGAAGACATCCACCGCCGGATCCGTTACTTCCCCATGCACCAGCAGCGGCACGCCGAGCTGTTCCATGCGCGCCAGCGTTGCCGCGCATTTCTTCAGGTCGCTGACGCCGGCATCGGAATTGGTGGTGGCGCCGGCCGGATAAAGCTTCACCGCATGGACGAAGCCGCTGGCCTTCACGGCATCGATTTCCGCCGGCGGCAGGTTGTCGGTCAGGTACAGCGTCATCAGCGGCGTGAACACCATCCCCGCCGGCAGTGCGGCGAGGATGCGCTCGCGGTAGGCGGCGGCGAGCGCCACCGTGGTCACCGGCGGATTCAGGTTGGGCATGACGATGGCACGGGCGAAGCGGCGCGCGGTATCGGGCAGGACGGCGGCCAGCGCCGCGCCATCGCGCAGGTGCAGGTGCCAGTCGTCGGGGCGGGTCAGGGTGAGCGTCTGCATGCCGCGATTATACGGGGCCGGCCGCGGCCGCCGCCTCAGCCGCCCTTGAGTTCCAGCGCCCGCGCGTAGAGCGCGTTCTTCGGCTGGCCGGTGATGTCGGCGGCGAGCTTGGCCGCCTGCTTCACCGGCAGTTCGGCGAGCAGGATGCCGAGGACGCGCTCGGCTTCGGCGTCCATGTCGGTGCGCGGCGGCGGCGCCGAGACGACGAGGACGAATTCGCCGCGCTGGCGGTTGGCGTCCGCCGCCAGCCAGGCCGGCGCATCGGCCAGCGGCATGCGCGCGATCTGCTCGAAGAGCTTGGTCAGTTCGCGGGCGATGACGATCTCGCGCGACGGTTCGAGCAAGGCGGCGAGCTCGGCCAAGGTTTCCGCCACCCGATGCGGCGCCTCGTAGAACACCAGCGCCGCGTCGACCCCCGCCAACTCCTTGATCGCCGTCGCGCGGGCGCCGACTTTTTCCGGCAGGAAGCCGACGAAGAGGAAACGCGGATCGACCAGCCCCGCCGCCGACAGCGCCGCGATCGCGGCATTCGGTCCCGGCAGGGGGATCACGCGGAAGCCGGCGGCGCGCACTGCGGCGACGGCGCGCGCACCGGGATCGGAAACACCGGGCGTGCCGGCGTCCGATACCAGCGCGATGCGCTTGCCTGCGCCGAGCAGGTGGATCAGCTTGTCGGCCGCTGCGTTCTCGTTGTGCTGGTGCAGCGCCAGCGTCGGCACCTTGATGCCGTGGTGGTCGAGCAGGCGACGCGCATGGCGCGTGTCCTCGCAGGCGACCAGATCGACGCTGCGCAGGGTTTCCAGCGCGCGCAGGCTGATGTCGCCGAGATTCCCGATCGGCGTGGCGACGACATACAATG
>CAZGQB010000309.1:0-3155 GCA_964527055.1 uncultured Sulfuritalea sp. | reverse complement strand
CAATTGACAAGCCCGGCTCCTTCCACCAAGATTCGCGCCTCTTTGCATTCTAGCGAGTCCCCTGCGATGACCGCCACCGCCGCCGCCCAAACCGACGCCCCGACCACGGCCGCCTTCCTTCCCGCTCCGCGCTGGACCGTCGCGGCCCTGGCCGCCCTGTTCGAGATGCCCTTCAACGACCTGCTGTTCCGCGCGCAGGAAGTGCATCGGCAGAATCATGATGCCAATGCCGTGCAGCGCTCGACCCTGCTCTCGATCAAGACCGGCGGCTGTTCGGAGGATTGCGGTTACTGCTCGCAATCGGCGCACCATGGCAAAGTCGAGAAGGAAGCCCTGCTGGAAACCGATCAAGTCGTCGCTGCCGCAAAGGCCGCGAAGGACAAGGGTGCCACGCGCTTCTGCATGGGCGCGGCCTGGCGTGGGCCGAAGGACAAGGATCTGGACCGCGTCACCGACATGATCGTCGCGGTCAAGGCGCTGGGGCTGGAAACCTGCGTCACGCTGGGCATGCTCAAGGACGGCCAGGCCGAAAAGCTGAAGGCTGCAGGGCTCGACTACTACAACCACAATCTAGATACCGCGCCGGAGTTCTACGGCGAAGTGATCAAGACCCACGTCCAGGGTGAACGCTTCGACACCCTCGACAAGGTGCGCGAGGCGGGGATCAAGGTCTGCTGCGGCGGCATCGTCGGCATGGGCGAAACGCGCCGCCAGCGCGCCTCGCTGCTGGTCGAGCTGGCCAACATGAATCCGCCGCCCGACTCGGTACCGATCAACGAACTGGTGCCGATGCCCGGTACGCCGCTGGAAAACGCGCCGCCGCTGGATCCGTTCGAGTTCGTCCGCACCATCGCCGTGGCGCGCATCGCCATGCCCGGCTCGATGGTCAGGCTGTCGGCGGGGCGCCAGGAAATGAGTGACGAGCTGCAGGCCCTGTGCTTCCTCGCCGGCGCCAATTCGATCTTTTACGGCGACAAGCTGCTGACGGCCGGCAACCCCGAGGCCGATCGCGACGAAGCTCTGTTCGCGCGGCTGGGACTCAACGCCATCTGACGCCCATGGCTTCGATTTGGTCATCCTGCGGCATGAAGCACATGGCCGTCTTTGATCTACGGGCGGGTAGATTTTGCCCGCCCCCCCATCCCCCCTCGCGGGGGGCTTACTGCCTGGCTCGCTTCGCTCGATGATGTTCATGCGCGCTGGGCGGTGTGTTTCACGTTGACTCCGCCGTGCGCGGCGACTTTTCCGGAGCTGCGGATACCTACGACTCGGCCGCAGCCCTTGCCCGCGAAGTGGGTGCTCGCATGGGGGTGCGGCTCGATCTGGTGAAAATCTCGCCGCGGCGCATGGCCGACATCGGCTGCGCCACGGGCGACGGCATCCGCGAGTTGCAACGGCGCTATGGCAAGGCCATGCCGCTGGCGCTCGATTACGCCTTGCCCATGCTGCGGGCCGTGCGCGCGCACACACCACGACTGCAGCGCCTGACCGGGCGCGGTCCGCGCCTGGTCAATGGCGACGTGCGCGCCCTGCCGCTGGCCGCCAACAGTCTGGGCCTGGTCTGGTCCAACCTGATGCTGCACTGGCTGGACGATCCGCTGCCGGCCTTGCGTGAGCTGCATCGTGTTCTCGAGGTCGGCGGCCTGCTCAGCTTTTCCGCTCTCGGGCCGGATACGCTGAGGGAAGTGCGCGCGGCGGCACAAAAAGTCGGCGCCGGCGACACGGCGAAGCGCTTCCTCGACATGCACGATCTGGGCGACATGCTGGTCGCCGCCGGATTCGGCGACCCGGTAATGGACATGGAAATGATAACCCTGACCTACGCTTCGCCGCGGGCCTTCCTCGCCGACCAGCGCCACCTTGGGGTGCGCGATGCCTTGCTCGGTCAGCAGGGCTGGCGTGACTGGCGCCGGGTGCTGCGGGCCTGGCCACCGGATGCCGCCGGCCGCCTGCCGGCCAGCTTCGAGATCGTCCATGGCCATGCCTGGAAACCCGAGCCGCGTCAGGTCGCCGACGGGCGCGCCGTGATGAAGTTTCATCGGCGATGAAACGCGCGAAACAGCGAACCCGGCGATCGATCAAGCCGCGCAATCCCCTGGCCATCGATCCGCTCCTGAAAAAGGGCGGCGCGCACCAACGCGAAGGCAAGCGCGCCAGCCGTGCGCGACAGAAAGCTGCCTTGCGACGACGCAGCGACGAATCCTGAGGCAGGTCGACAGGCGGACAGAAGACCGCCGGCCGGGAAAATTTCCCCGGCCGGCGGTCTTCTGTTTTTTTTTGACTGTGGAAACCCCGTATTGCACAATGCGGTTAAGCATATTACAATGCGAAACGTTGAAAATGGGTTCAGGCATAAAGTAGGTCTATGCTGCGAACAGCAAAGCGGTTCGCCGGCTGCATATCCGGCGGACTCCAATAACACCAGAACGAGGAGTAGCCATGTCCGTGCCCCAACTTGCGGCGTCCGACGCCGATCCGCAGGAAACCCGTGAATGGATCGAGGCGCTGGAAGCCGTCATCGCGCATGAAGGCCCCGAGCGCGCGCACTTCCTGCTCGAACAACTGATCGCGCTGGGCCACCAGACGGGCATCAACATGCCCTACAGCGCCAATACCGAGTACACCAACACCATTCCCGCCGACCAGCAGCCGGTGACGCCGGGCGACTACGAGATGGAACAGAAGATCCGCGACTACGCCCGCTGGAACGCCATGGTCATGGTGCTGCGGGCCAACAAGGACGACTCCGGTCTTGGCGGCCACATCGCCAGCTACGCCTCGGCGGCCACGCTCTATGACATCGGCTTCAACCACTTCTGGCATGCGCCCTCGGAAAATCACGGCGGCGATCTGGTCCTGTCGCAGGGCCATTCGGCGCCGGGTGTCTATGCGCGCGCCTTCATGCTGGGGCGCCTGACTGAAGAGCAGATGGACAATTTCCGCCGCGAGGTGGATGGCAAGGGACTGTCCTCCTACCCCCACCCGTGGCTGATGCCCGACTTCTGGCAGTTTCCCACGGTGTCGATGGGCCTCGGCCCCTTGCAGGCGATCTACCAGGCGCGCTTCATGAAGTACCTGCAGCACCGCGAAATGATTCCGACCGACAGCCGCAAGGTCTGGGCCTTCATGGGCGACGGCGAGATGGACGAACCGGA
>CAZGQB010000308.1:0-3157 GCA_964527055.1 uncultured Sulfuritalea sp. | reverse complement strand
GTGCTGATGAACACCGCGATCGCCGCCGCGCGGGATCCGGTGCTGATGGCCGGCGCCATGAAAAAAGCCGTCGAGGCGGGGCGCGAGGCCTTTCGCGCCGGACGCATGCCGAAGAAATATTACTCGGCGTCACCGAGCTCGCCGGTCGGCGGACTGATCGGCAGCGACGGCAAATGATTCACCGGCGCACGGAGGCCGGGCGGATCCACCTCGTGCTGTCCGCGCTGCGCCCCGGTGCGATGCTGGCCTGCCTGCTGTGCGCCCTCGCCTGGGGCGCGGCACAGGCGCAGACGCCGCCCGGCGCCGCCCCGGCGGCGGGGCTGGTGCCGGCGCACGGCGGTTACGCCGTGGACCAGCCCGAAATCCTGCTGCGCCAGCGCCTGTTCGGCCGCGCCCACGGGCTGTCGCTGCTGGCCGCGGCCTGTCTCGAACTTCCGGCCTATTCGAAGGATGTCCGGGATGCCTATGCGACCTGGCACGCACAACAGGGGAAGACCATAGAACTCATCGTGCGCGACCTGGCCGGGTATTACTTCGGATCACGCGCAAACGAGGCGCAGTGGTTCGATTTGTCGCGCGCCATGAATCTTCCCGACAATATCCATCCGGCATTGGGCGAGGTGAATCTGCATGCGGCCTGCGCCTCGATGCCCGAAGCAATTCCGCGGCAGCGCTATGCCCTCGACAAGCTGCTGGCCGGTGCCGTCGACGCGGAGCCGGCGTCGAACGAGGCAGGCGCCGTGCCGCCGGCGCCGACTTCCCAAAAGCCCGCCGAATGAACGGGGGAGATGACAAGGCCGCTGCCGGCGCACGCCGCGCCGGCCACATCCGCAGCTTCGTCCTGCGCCAGGGCCGCGTCTCCGAAGCGCAACGCCGCTTCCACCAGGAAGGCATGCCGCGCTGGGGCATCCCGTACCGGACGGGCCCGCTCGACCTCGATGCGGTGTTCGGCCGGTGCGCGCACCGCATCCTCGAAATCGGCTGCGGCATGGGCGAAACCACCGCGATCGTCGCCGCACAGCATCCGCAGAACGACTACCTCGGCATCGAGGTGCACACCCCCGGCGTCGGCAGCCTGCTCAAGGAAATCGCCACGCGCGAGCTCACCAACCTGCGCGTGATCCAGCACGATGCCGTCGAGGTGGTGCGCGACATGATCCCGCCCGGATCGCTTTCCGGCATCCACGTTTTCTTCCCCGATCCGTGGCCGAAAAAGCGCCAGCAGAAGCGCCGCCTGATCCAGCCCGGATTCGTCGCGCTGCTGGCCGGCCGGCTGACGCCGAGCGGCTACCTGCACTGCGCCACCGACTGGGAGGACTATGCGAACCAGATGCTGGAAGTGCTGTCGGGCGAAGCGCTATTGACCAACATGGCCAAGGACTTCACGCCGCGGCCGCCCTACCGGCCGCAGACCAAGTTCGAGAGTCGCGGCCTGCGCCTCGGCCACGGCGTGTGGGACCTGGTGTTCCGCCGCAAGGCCTGAACATGCTCGATCTCGACGTTCGTTCCGTCATCCTGATTTCGGGCATCTTGAGCCTGCTGATGGCGGTGGTGCTGTTCTTCCTGCGCCGCAATTACCCGCCGACCATCCTCGGCCTGCGCGAATGGGCGATGGCTCCTTTCATACTGTTCCTGGCGACCCTGCTGTTCGGCGCCCGCGGCGCGATCCCGAATTTTTTCTCGATCCTGGTCGGCAACCTGTTTTTGTTGGGCGGCGCGACGCTGCTCTACCTGGGCAGCCAGCGCTTTCTCGGTTTCAGGCCATCCGTCAGGCTCTGGGCCGGTGCGGTTCTGCTGGCAATGGCGCCGCTGTTCTGGTTTTCGCTGGTCGAGCCGCACTACGGTGTCCGCGTCGGGATCACCTCCGGCCTGATGGCGGCGGTGTCCTTCGCCCATGCCCTGACAATACTGCGCCACGGGCCGCGGACCTTCTCCACCTACTTCACCGCAACCGCCCTGCTGGTACTCGCGCTGACCCAGGCGCTGCGCCTGCGCTCCGCCTTCGGCCTGCCCGCCGGCGGCGGAGCTTTCGAAAGCTTCCAGCCCGAGCAGACCGCCTACATCGCGATCTATGCCTTTGCCATCCTGACGACGACGATCGGCATGGTGCTGATGGCCACCGACAGGCTGCGCGGCGAACTCGAACACCTGGCGACCCACGATTCGCTGACCGGCGCGCTCAACCGGCGCGCGCTGATCGAGGCCGCCGAACTGGAACTGGCGCGCTGCCGCCGCAATCACGGGATCATGGCCTTGCTGATGATCGACCTGGACCACTTCAAGGCGATCAACGACACCCACGGGCATCCGGTGGGCGACCGGGTGCTGGTGGATTTCGTCGCCCGCGTCAAGAACCTGCTGCGCCAGCCCGACCGCTTCGGTTGTTTCGGCGGCGAGGAGTTTGTCGCGCTGCTGCCCGAAACGCCGCTGAACGACGCCGGCCTCGTCGCCGAACGCCTGCGCGCCATGATCGAGGCGAACACCGCGGAGTTGCCGCGGTGCACGGTGAGCATCGGGGTCAGCGTGAGCCGGCTTGACGATGCCGGCCTCGACAACATCATCTCGCGCGCCGATGCCGCGTTGTACCAGGCCAAGCGCGCCGGCCGCAACCGTGTCGAGTCGGTGACCGCGCTGGCGCAATGAGGATTTCCGCGCACCCCTTCTGGCTGGTCGGCTTCCGGCCGTTTTTCACCTTGGCCTGCCTTTCGGGACTTTCGCTGCCGCTGCTCTGGGTGCTGATCCACCTCGGCGCGCTGCCGGCTCCGGCGACCCCCGTCGGCGCCCTGCAGTGGCACGCCCACGAGATGTTCTTCGGCTTCGGCTGGGCCGTGCTGGGCGGTTTCCTGCTGACCGCGACCAAGAACTGGGTGCAGATCCGCGGCTTTCACGGCGGCGCCCTGGTGTTTCTCGCGGCCGCCTGGGTCTTCGAACGTATCGGCATGGGCTTCGGTGCAAACTGGCCGGTACCGCTGTTCGTGCTGTCGAATGCACTGTTCCTCGCCACCATCGTCGCCATGCTGCTGTGGACGCTCGTCCGCCATCGCGCGCAGGACAGCTACCGCGACAATTACTTCTTCCTGCTGATCCTGCCGGCTTTTTTGCTGGCCAAGTACCTGATGCTGGGCACCGACCATTTCCAGGCCGGGATTGCCATGGC
>CAZGQB010000307.1:0-3174 GCA_964527055.1 uncultured Sulfuritalea sp. | reverse complement strand
CGGCTCAACATCCATTTTAATGGCCCCTGCCGCATTTGCGGAAAGCTTGCCGAATCCTGCGGTTTCGTCGGTCCGGCGAATGCCGGAATCCAGGCAGCGGGATCCCGCTGCGGCAGGAATACCGTGGCGACTATAATCTCAGGGTCTGTTCTCAATCATGCGACGGTGGCGCCGGGATCAAATCGGGATGCGATGCAAGGCGCGGCGACGCCGCGATATTCATATCTCGCAAGGAGCCGCAACGCGGCAGCGCGCCCGATTTGACCCGGCCCTTCGGGTTGAGGCCAGACGCGGCGTCTGCGGCGTTGTCGGACTTGGCAAGGGATTACCCTTGCCGGCGTCCTCCGCCTTGCATCCATCCACGTCTGGCCTCAACGCCATCCGCCGGATGATTGAGAACAGACCCTAAGGAACCCGATGCGCAAACTCCTGCTCCTGCTCGCCCTCTGCCTCGCCCCGCCGCTGCACGCGGCCGACGATTACCGGGACATCAAATGGGAAGCGCTGGTGCCCAGGGATTGGGACCCGGCCAAAGACCTCAAGGCGCTCGACTTCGGCAAGCTGCAGGACTCCGACCCGCGCGCCATGGAAGCGCTGGAGAAGATGAAGGCGCTGTGGGACGCGGCGCCGACCGTGCCGGCGATGGCAGGGGCGAAGGTCAGGCTGCCCGGCTTCGCGATCCCGCTCGAAAACAAGGGCGGCAAGGTATCCGAATTCATCCTGGTGCCCTACTTCGGCGCCTGCATCCACAGCCCGCCGCCGCCGGCCAACCAGATCATCCACGTCGTGGCGAAGAAGCCGGCGGGCAAGCTGAACAGCATGGACGCGGTCTGGGTCAGCGGCACGCTGAGCCTGCAGTACGCCAACACGCCGTGGGGCTCCGCCGGCTACCGGCTGGACGTGGACAAGATCGCGCCCTACGAGGAAGCGAGGAAAAAGTAGCGCCGCCCGCAAGGGATGCCTTCTCCGGCGCGGCCGGAGACAGGGCTTTTCAATCCACCTGCAGCAACAGCCCCTTGAGGTACTCGCCCTCGGGGAAGGCCAGATCCACCGGATGGTCGGCGGCGCCGTGCAGGTGCTGCACCACGCGCGTTGTGAATCGGAAGCGCTCTGATTGGCGAACTCGTTTGGCTCCCGAACGGGCTGTTGCCGCGTGTGTTTTTCGCTTTCCTCCGAACCGAATTCTTGGCGGGAGGCGTCCTGGCCGTATGGTCAGTTATTTATGCTGAATGAGCAGCCAGAGTGCCATGCAATGCTCCATCTTCATGGCTAGAATGGATATTTCAATCGCAAGAAATCGCATGCATCCGAGAAAGAAGACACCTGCCATGAATAACGTCATCGACGAACTTCGCTTCTATGGGACGATTTTTGGCAAGTACATTCGAACCCTGCGCGAGCGCCCGCCGCTTTACCTGACATTCGACTCAACCTACAGGTGCAATCTCAAATGCGTAACCTGTCCGCTCTGGCAGGATGTGCCGTCGAAGGAAGAAACCAGTAATGAACTCACGACTGAAGAGATCCGCTCGGTCATCGATGACGCATGCCGGCATATGCCGGGCCTCAGTTATCGATTCATGGGAGGAGAGCCTTTCCTGAGACGGGATATCCCCGAACTGATTTCCCACATCAAGACCAAGGGAGCCCAGACAGAGGTCGTAACAAACGGAACCCTGATATCGGCGCAACTGGCACAGCAACTGGTCGATTCCGGACTCGACAACTTGCGGATTTCCGTTGACGCGACGGGGCCGGCGCTTGACGAGGTAAGGGGCGCAAAAAATGTTTGGGCAAGGATTGCGCGCGGAGTCGAACATCTTCTGCTCGCGAAACAGAAGAGCAATTCAAGCAAACCGGTGATCACCTTTTCATGCACGGTATCGAAGCTCAATATTCCCTACCTTCGGCAAGTTCATGCCGAGAGCAAGCGACTGGGAGTCGGATTTACCTGGTACCCCGTGGTGGAGTTTCATGGATTTGATAAGACCCTGAGCCATGGCAAGCCTCCACCTCGACCGTACGCCCTCGATTCCAGGGACCGTGCGGCCATTCGAGCCGAAGTGGGTGGTATGGCAGGGACCCGTTCGATTCCGCAACAGTTGTTTCGCGACACGCCCCGGGCCATCGGCCGATGGGCTTTCGACAAGCTGAAATACAACCTTAGAACCGGAAAAACCTGCTCTTGGATCTATCCGTTCATCACCATCGATCCCTACGGGAACATGGTTCCATGTCGGAAAATGGACACGCTTTCGTTCGGCAACGTGAGAAGAATGCCCATCCATGAGATTCACTCCGGACAGAAACGCATGGAGTTCCTTGAAGGTCTGCAAAAGGCGCCATGCGATGTATGCAGGAATTGTGAAAAAGGTTTCCAATGGTGGGGCTATCTACAATTGGTTTGGCATGGTGCCAGGGGACGCAGGCGAACGGTGCTCGTTCAAACGGAACGCGACGGCTCCACTTCCCAAGTCTGATGGTACCGGATCCATATGGCACCCCTGTGGATACGGATCATTAAGGACGTCGCACGTTCGTCGTCCCCAGGGAGCAAGGCGCAGTGCTCGCAATCCCCCGTAGCGCCGGCGCCGTCCGCAAGGGATACCGTCTCCGGCGCGGCCGGAGACAGGGCTTTTCAATCCACCTGCAGCAACAGCCCCTTGAGGTACTCGCCCTCGGGGAAGGCCAGATCCACCGGATGGTCGGCGGCGCCGTGCAGGTGCTGCACGATGCGCGCATTGCGTCCTGCATCCAGCGCCGCGCCGGCGAGGATCCTGGCGAACAGCTCGGCACCGATGCCGCCCGAGCATGAGTATGTCATCAGCAGGCCGCCGGCGGCGAGCAGTTGCAGACCCAGCAGGTTGATGTCCTTGTAGGCACGCGCTGCCCGGTCGGCATGCGCGGCGGTGTTGGCGAACTTGGGCGGATCGAGAATCACCAGGTCGTAGCGTTCGCCGGCGGCGCGCAGGTTGCGCAGTTCGGCGAAGACATCGGCTTCGCGCCAGGTCGCGCGTACCGCATCGAGTTGCGGATTCAGGGACAGGTTGCGTTGCGCGGTAGCCAGCGCCGGGCCGGAACTGTCCACCGACACCACCTCGCGCGCGCCGCCGGCCAATGCCTGCAGCGAGAAGCCGGCCGTGTAGCAGAAGCAGTTGAGCACGCGCCGGTCGC
>CAZGQB010000306.1:0-3175 GCA_964527055.1 uncultured Sulfuritalea sp. | reverse complement strand
GCGTGTCGAGCAGGATCTTGCGGTAGCCGATCCTGCGCTCCTCGCGGATCGCCTCCAGCGCCAGGTCGCGGCCGACGCCGAGGCCGCGGAACGCGGGATCGACATACAGGCGCTTGAGTTCGCAGACGCCCTCGGACAGCAGCCGGATGCCGACGCAGCCGGCCCCCCTGCCATCCACGGTGGCGTAGAACAGGCGTCCTTCCGGGGCGGCGTAGCGGCCGGGCAGGCTGGCCATTTCCTCGTCGAAATTCTGGAAGCTGAGATCGACGCCCAGCCAGGCCGCATAGTTGCGGAAGAACTGGCGCACCTGTTCCAGTTCGGCGCCATGTTCGGCGCCAAGCACGCGAATCGCCGTTACCTGCCCGCGAAGCGGAGTCCCAGGTACGCAAGGCGAGCCGGCGCCGACTTTTGCCGTATCGCTCATGGCGCAAGCTTAAACATTGAAGATGAGGCAGGTGGTGGTGGCATGGGCATAGAGCCTGCCGTCGGCATCGACCAGCTTGCCCTCCGCCGTGCCGATCTGCTTGCCGGCATGGATCACGCGGCCTTCGGCACGCACCGGGCCGACGCGGTCGGTCAGCGCGCGGATGTAGTTCACCTTCAATTCGATCGTGGTGTAGCCCTGGCCCGCTTCGAGCGTCGACTGGATCGCGCAGGCGACGCAGGAATCCAGTAGCGTGGCGTGGAAGCCGCCATGCACGGAACCGATCGGGTTGTAGTGGCGGTGCTGCGGCGTGCCCTGGAACACCACGCGCCCCTTCTCCGCTTCGACCAGGCAAAAGCCCAGCGTATCGCTGATCGGCGGGCGGGGGAACTCGCCGGCGATCATCTTCTGGAACAGTTCCAGGCCCGAACATTCGCGCAGGTTTTCCAGCGTCAGCCCGCCGGTGCCGGGGGAGCGCGCCAGCACTTCGTCCTGCAGCTTCTGCCACTCTTCGCGGCGATGCTGGCTCGATGCGGCGCTCATCACATGGTCTCGTTGTAGAGCTCGCGGCCGATCAGCATGCGGCGGATCTCGCTGGTGCCGGCGCCGATCTCGTAGAGCTTGGCGTCGCGCCAGAGGCGGCCCGTCGGATATTCATTGGTGTAGCCGACGCCGCCCAGGGCCTGGATCGCCTCGCCGGCCATCCAGGTGGCCTTCTCGGCCGAGTAGAGGATGGCGCCGGCGGCGTCCTTGCGCAGCGTGCGCGCATGGTCGCCGCGGTCGCAGGCCTTGCCCAGCGCATAGACGTAGGCGCGCGTGGCCTGCCAGGTCGAGTACATGTCGGCCAGCTTGCCCTGCATCAGCTGGAATTCGCCGATGCTCTGGCCGAACTGCTTGCGTTCGTGGATGAAGGGCAGCACCACGTCCATGCAGGCGGCCATGATGCCCAGCGGTCCGCCGGAGAGCACCGCGCGCTCGTAGTCGAGTCCGCTCATGAGCACCCTGGTGCCGCTGCCGACGCCGCCCAGCACGTTTTCCGCCGGGACTTCGCAATCGTCGAAAAACAGGGGGTAGGTGTTCGAGCCGCGCATGCCGAGCTTGTCCAGATGCTGGCCCTTGCTGAAGCCCTTGAAGCCCTTCTCGACGATGAAGGCGGTCATGCCCCTGGCGCCGGCTTCGGAGTCGGTCTTGGCATAGACCACCAGCGTATCGGCATCGCCGCCGTTGGTGATCCACATCTTGGAACCGTTGAGCACGTAGCGGTCGCCTTTCTGCTCGGCCTTCAGCTTCATCGACACCACGTCCGAGCCGGCGCCGGGTTCGGACATCGCCAGCGCGCCGACGTGCTCGCCGGAAATCAGTTTCGGCAGGTACTTCTGCCGCTGCGCGTCGCTGCCGTTGCGCCGGATCTGGTTCACGCACAGGTTGGAGTGGGCGCCATAGGAAAGGCCGACCGAGGCCGAGGCGCGCGAGATTTCCTCCATTGCCACCATGTGCGCGAGGTAGCCCATGTTGGTGCCGCCGTATTCCTCGCCCGCCGTCATGCCGAGCAGGCCCATGTCGCCGAACTTGCGCCACAGGTCGGCGGGAAATTCATTGGCGCGGTCGATCTCGGCCGCGCGCGGCAGGATTTCCTTCTGCGCGAACTGCCAGACGGCGTCGCGCAGCATGTCGATGTCTTCACCGAGATCGAAGTTCAGTCCGAGCATCATTTTTCCTTTTTGGGGTGCATGGTCATGAGGGTCTGCTGCATGGTGGCGCAGTGGGTCGCCTTGCCGTTCTTGATCGCATACACCTCGCCGCGCGTGATGACGAGGTTCCTGCCGGTTTTGAGCACCTGGCCCTCGGCCACCAGGAACTCGCCGTCGGCAGGCGCCAGCAGGTTGAGCTTGAATTCCACCGTCAGCACTTCGGCGCCACCCGGCATCAGTGTCAGCCCGGCATAGCCGCCGGCGCTGTCGACGATGGTGGCGGTAATGCCGGCGTGGAAGAAGCCGTTCTGCTGGGTGAGGTCGTCGCGGTAGCGCACGCGGATTTCGCAGTGTCCGGGGGCGAGGGCGACCATTTCCGCGCCGATCAGGCCCATCGCGCCCTGCCGGGCGAAGCTGCCGCGCACCGTCGCCTCCCAGTCGGGATTGTGCGGTTCGAAACTTTTCTGGGCGGGACGCAAGGTATGGGGCATGGAATCTCCGACCGGGGCAGCAGGGTGTGAATGGTAGTTGACGTTGACGTCAACGTCAACTAGCGCGGGTTTTCTTTCGGGAAGCCTTTGCGGCGGGCTGATCGGCCTTCAGCATTTCCCGGCACTGCTTCTCGAAACGGGCGATTTCCTTGAGCACGGCCTGGATGTCGTCGCGCTGCTGTTCCAGCGCCGCGCGGCGTTGCGCCAGCACGTCGAGGAAGGACTGCAACTGGGTCGACTCGTCCTCGACCGTGTCGTACATGTCGATCAGTTCCTTGATCTCGGCCAGGCTGAGCCCCAGCCGCTTGCCCCGCAACGCGAGCTTGAGGCGGGTCTGGTCGCGCTTGCTGTAGATCCGGTTGCCGCCCTCGCGCGCCGGCGAGACCAGGCCATGGGATTCCCAGTAGCGGATGGCGCGGGTGGTGACGCCGAAATCGCGCGCCAGCTCGGTGATGGTTTGTGTTTCGTTCATGGCGACACGCTCGCATGCGGTCTATGCTGCACCGCACATAAAGCCTGAAAATTGGATATGATGGCAGACCAACTGTCGACAAGTTAAGCAGATTTCG
>CAZGQB010000305.1:0-3187 GCA_964527055.1 uncultured Sulfuritalea sp. | reverse complement strand
AGGCCGATCAGGTTGTTGAACCAGTCGCCCCAGAACTTGACACCGCCGAACACGCCCCAGACCAGGCCGGACAGCATCAGGCCGATGATCACCAGCACCAGCAGCATGGCGCCGACGAAGGGCGACCATTCCTCGACGAAGAGGGTCTGATAGTCGGCCTTGAAGCCGGCCAGCCAACCGGAATCGCTATCGCTCATCGCTTACTCCTGCAAGGCTATCCGCGAACGCTCAGGCGCCTCGCCCCGGAGGCGACGCGCCTGGATCAGTCCGCGCTGGAAATCAGTTGCAGCTGGCAGGCGAATCGCCGTCCTTGGCACCCTTGGTAAGGAAGGCCGCGACGTCGTCGAGCAGTTCCTGGTCGGGCGTATCGGCGAACTTTTCGGCCGCCTTGTTGCCCGACTTGATGCTGGCGCGGTAGGCCTTGCTGACATACTGCTTGACCGTGTCCTTGCCCTTGGCGTGCTTGTCGGCCTTGAGGTAGGCCGCCCATTCGGCCTTGGTCTTGGAACTGGGGTTGATGGTGCCGATCGGCTGCACGGCATGGCAGGACGTGCACACGCTGCGGTAATAAACGCGACCGCGCTTCCAGTCGGCATCGTAGGCGAAGGCCGTGGAGGCGAGCAACGAGAGCGCAACGCCGGCGGCGAGGGTGGTGGCGAGTTTCATGGTGGTGCTCCTTGATGAATTTCCAATGCCTGATTGTAGTGAAGGGGTCGGTCTGAACCATGCAGAGCTTGTATCGACGTCAAAAAATCCTTGATCAATCCACTTCTTCCCAGCCCGTGATCATGGCCTTGATGTGGGCCAGCGGCGTATGCCCGGCGGTGGTCAGATAGACGTGGGCGATGAGGAAGGCCAGCATCATGAAGGCGCCGGCGATGTGGCCGTTGGCGACCCATTCCAGCGACAGCTTGCCGAGGCCCCAGGCCGCCCACTGGTCATAGAACAGGTAGAGCACGCCGGTGACCCAGATCAGCGGCCCGACGCAGACCAGGATGGCGAGATAGGCCAGCCGCTGCAGCGGGTTGTGCTTGCGTAGCTGCGTCAGGCGGAAGGGATGCGGCGCATTCCTGAAGATGCCGAACAGGTAGTAGTTCATCATCGCCACGACTTTTTCCGTGGTCGGGATGTACTGCTTCCATTCGCCGGTGGTGAAGTGCCAGAAGATGGCGAACACCCACAGGCCGATCAGGGTCCACGCCGCCGTGGTGTGGTAGGCGACCGCCTTCTCGAAGCCGAAAATCGTGTAGGTGCCGTGGATGTCGAAGGCGGTCAGCATCAGGAACATGATGAGGCCGGCCTGCGACCAGTGCCAGAAACGCTCGAAGCGCTTGAAGACGTAGATGCGTTCAGCCATTTCAGTTCTCCTTGGCTTGATGTTTGCGGCTGGACACGATGCGCAGTGCGCCGTGGCCGATGACGCCGAGCAGGGTCAGCAAGACGATGGTCCAGCCGGCGGTGTCCAGCAGCTTGTTGTTGTCGCGTACCGGGATGTAGACGCCCTGGATGCCGGCCAGGCGGCTATCCTTGCTGTGGCACTCGGCGCAGCCCAGCGCCTTTTCCTTGGGCGCGACCATGTGGTTGATCGGCCAGGACATCTCGGTCTTGATGAAGTCGATCTTGCCCGAGAACGGATGACCGGACGTGTTCATGCCGACCGCAATGGCCTTGTCCCAATTGAGGTTCTTCCAGTAACCGGTGTCGTCGTTGCCGGCCGTGTGCGGCGTGACCAGCGTCTTGTTCACCGGGTCGTAGGGCTGCGAGCCGCGGAACACCTTCATCGGCCAGATCATCGACTTGCCGTCGCTCGGGCTGCCGCCGATCTTGTTGATCGGCACGCGCTGGTCGCTCTTCTCGATCTTGTCGGTGATCAGCGTGTACGTCACATTGCCGTTGAACCAGACGTACTCGGGCTTGACGTTCTCGCCGAGCGTGAAGTCGCCTTTTCTGGATTCGTAGATGATGCGGCCCTTGGCGTCTTTCTTCGTGATCTGCTTGCCTGCCGCATCGAGCTGGCCGGCCGTCGACCAGTCCCAGGTCATCTTGGTGGGAATGCCGCCGCGGGCGAAGCTGGGAATGTGGCAGGTCTGGCAGGCGATCTTGCCCGCGTGCTGGTTCAGCCGGGCTTCCTTCTTGTGCGGAGTGTTGTTGTGGCAGGCGACGCAGGTGGCCGGATTGCCGTTGTCGGTCTTGCCTCGCAAGTGTGCGCCTTTGCTGTCCTTGGCGGTCGGCGTGTAGCGGCTGCCGGCGACATCGTGGCTCGATGTCTTGTGGCAGGTGCCGCAGGTAAAGTCGAGTCCGGTGGCGTCCATATGCACGTCGAGTTCCTTCTCGGGTGCCGACATCGAACTGTCGAGGTCGCCGTGCTTGACGCCGTCGCCGCCGCCGCCGAAAAAGTGGCAGGCGCCGCAGGTGTCGCGGCTGGACTTGCCGACCTTCTGCGCGATCTTGGAGAGGTCGATAGCCTTGAGTATCTTCCCCGATCCCGGCGGAAATTCCATGTCCCTGGTGACCACGTTGCCCGCCAGTCCGGAGGGCTTCCGGTAGTTGCCGGTGGTGTCGTGGCAGGCCAGGCAATCGACGTTTTCCTCGGACTTGAAGTCGAAGCTGGCATCCTTCCAGCCGTAGCCGATGTGGCAGCTGTTGCAGGCCGCTTCATTCGATGCGACGGAAATGCAGAAGTTATTGACGACGGTCTTTTTGCCCAGCGTCTGCTTGGTGTCGGGATTGAGGTATTCCCATTTCCAGTGCTTGGTGCGGTGGATCTGGCCGGCGGCCTCGGTGTGGCAGGCGAGGCAGGCCTTGGTGACTTCGGGGCCGGAGTTGAAGGTCTTCTGCAGTTCCTTGAACTTGGCGTGGTCGGCGGTGGTGGTGAGCTTGAGCGGCTTCGGCTCAGGCTTGGCCTCCTCGGCCAGTACCGGACCGGCGGCGACCAGCCAGCCGGCACAGCAAAGTGCCAGCGCGGCCCGGTTGAATAGATGACCCATGAAACACCTCCATCGAGTTCATAGCAGAAACTTAAAGATAATTATCTGCTTATATACCAATGGAGATTTGACGCAGATCAAGGAAGCTGTGTGATATCCCGCACTGCGCCGGTGTCGGCCGAGGTGGTCATCGCGGCGTAGGCCTTCAGCGCCGCCGAGACTTCGCGCTGGCGGTTGAGCGGCTTCCATGCCGCCGCACC
>CAZGQB010000304.1:0-3187 GCA_964527055.1 uncultured Sulfuritalea sp. | reverse complement strand
CCCTTACCGCACCGGCGACATATGCGGCCGAGGAGCAGTTCTTCCCGGTACTGGCCTACCGCACTGGCGCCTACGCCCCCAACGGCGCGCCCTGGGCCAACGGCTATGTTGACTACCTGAAGCTGGTCAATGCGCGCGGCGGCGTCAATGGCGTCAAGATAATCGTTGAAGAATGCGAAACCGGCTACGCCACCGACCGCGGTGTCGAGTGTTACGAGCGCCTGAAGGGCAAGCATGGAGGTGCCACGGTGGTGCAGCCGCTGTCCACCGGCATCACCTTCGCCCTGACCGAGAAGGCACCCGTCGACAAGATTCCGCTGGTTACCGCCGGCTACGGCCGCAGCGAATCGCAGGACGGGTCCGTGTTCGCCTGGAACTTTCCGTTGATCGGCACCTACTGGATGGGCGCCGACGTGCTGGTGCAGCACATCGCCAAGAAGGAAGGCGGCTTCGACAAGCTGAAGGGCAAGAAGATCGCCCTGGTCTATCACGACAGCCCCTACGGCAAGGAGCCGATCGCCCTGCTGCAGGAGCGCGGCAAGATGCATGGCTTCACGGTGCAGTTGCTGCCCGTCGCGCATCCCGGCGTCGAGCAGAAAGCCACCTGGCTGCAGATTCGCCAGAACAAGCCTGACTATGTGTTCCTTTGGGGCTGGGGCGTGATGAACTCGACCGCGATCAAGGAAGCGCAGGCTACCGGCTATCCGCGTGACAAGATGTATGGCGTGTGGTGGTCAGGCGCCGAACCCGATGTCAAGGATGTCGGCGAGGGGGCCAAGGGTTACAACGCGCTGGCCTTGCAGCATGGTGCCGAGCCGAACTCCAAGGTGGTCAAGGAAGTCCTGGAGAAAGTGCATGCCAAGGGCCAGGGCACCGGCCCCAAGGCTGAAGTCGGCGAGGTACTGTACATGCGCGGCCTGATCTCAGCCATGCTGACCGTTGAAGGCATGCGCGCAGCGCAGGGGCGCTACGGCAAGGGCAAGCGCATCACCGGCGAGCAGATGCGCTGGGGCCTGGAGAACATCAACCTCGACCAGAAGACCCTGGACAGCATGGGTTTTGGCGGCGTGATGCGTCCGGTGCAGACCTCCTGCCTCGATCACATGGGCTCGGCCTGGGCGCGAGTGCATACCTGGGACGGCAAGAAGTGGAATTTCACTTCCGACTGGTACCAGGGCGACGAGAAGGTGCTGCGTCCGATGGTGATCAGTACCGCCGGCAAGTATGCCGAAGAGAAGAAAATCGTGCGGCGTACCGCGGACGACTGCAAGAAGTAAGCAGCACGTGACCTGAGAGACCGCCCGGACGGGGTGTGGATTGCCCCGTCCGGAACCGGTTTCCGACCATGGCCCTCGCCATTCGAAAGCACACATGACTACCGCCAACATACTTCTCAACGTCAATAGCATCGAGGTGATCTACAACCACGTGATCCTCGTGCTCAAGGGCGTTTCGCTGTCCGTGTCCGAAGGCAGCATCGTCGCCCTGCTGGGCGGCAACGGCGCCGGCAAGACCACCACCCTGCGTGCCGTCAGCAACCTGCTGCACGGCGAACGCGGCGAAGTGACCAAGGGTTCGATCGAGTGCCGCGGGGAGCGCATCGAGGCGCTGACGCCGGCCGACCTGGTCAAGCGCGGCGTGGTCCAGGTCATGGAAGGCCGCCACTGCTTCGGCCACCTGACGATCGAAGAAAACCTGATGACCGGCAGCTATACGCGTACCGACGGCAAGGCCGCCGTGGCGCAGACGCTGGAGAAGGTTTACAACTATTTCCCCCGCCTGAGAGAGCGGCGCACCAGCCAGGCGGCCTATACATCCGGGGGGGAGCAGCAGATGTGCGCCATCGGCCGCGCGCTGATGGCCAACCCGACCATGGTCCTGCTCGACGAACCGTCGATGGGCCTGGCGCCGCAGATCGTCGACGAGGTGTTCGCCATCGTCAAGGACCTCAACCAGCGCGAGAAGGTCACCTTCCTGCTGGCCGAGCAGAACACCAACATGGCCCTGCGCTATGCCGACTTTGGCTACATCCTCGAAAACGGTCGCGTCGTGATGGAAGGCGCTGCATCGGAACTGGCCAACAACGAGGACGTCAAGGAGTTCTACCTCGGCATTTCCTCGGGCGAGCGCAAAAGCTTCCGCGAAGCCAAGCACTACCGCCGCCGCAAACGCTGGCTCGCTTAGTCGGCCGCAGATCGCGCCGCATGGCGGCGTTGCTCGGCGGCTTGTGTGCAGCAGCACACGGCGCCACCTCGCGCCTTGCCCTGCGACGCGCTTTGCGGCCTCCCTAACCTTCGGAGCACCGTGACATGTCCAAGCATTTTGACGTCCTCGAAACCCGCACCGCCGACGAAAGAAAGTCGGCGCTGGCGATACGGCTGCCACAGCAGATCGCTCACGCCAGAGCCAACGCAGCCTACTTCGCCGAGACCCTGAAGGGATTCGATGCCGCGGCGATCACCTCGACGGCTGCCCTCGCTGCCTTGCCCGTAGTACGCAAGAGCGACCTGATCGAACTGCAGAAACAGCAGCGGCCGTTCGGCGGACTGGCCGCGTCAGGCTGGGGCCGACTGGGGCGTGTGTTTTCCTCGCCGGGTCCGATTTACGAACCGGAAGGGCGAAACGCCGACTACTGGCGTACGGCGCGCGCATTGTATGCGGCCGGCTTTCGTGGCGGCGACCTGGTGCACAACAGTTTTTCCTATCACATGACGCCGGGCGCCTGGATCCTCGAAGCCGGCGCTCAGGCGCTTGGCTGCACCGTGTTCCCGGCCGGCGTCGGCCAGACCGAGCAACAGGTGGCGGCGATGGCCGACCTGCAGCCCAATGGCTATGTCGGCACGCCTTCATTCCTGCGCATTTTGCTGGAGAAGGTCGACGAATTGGGCATCAAGCTGCCCTCGCTGACCAAGGCGCTGGTCTCCGGCGAGGCCTTTTTGCCGCCGGTACGCGATGCGCTGCTGGCGCGCGGCATCGCCGGTTACCAGGCCTATGCCACCGCCGAACTGGGTGTGATCGCTTATGAAACCGAGGCGCGGCAGGGTTTGGTCGTCGATGAAGGCGTCATCGTCGAGATCGTGCGTCCCGGCACTGGCGATCCCGTGGCGGTCGGTGAAGTGGGCGAAGTGGTGGTGACCACCTTCAATGCCGATTACCCGTTGATCCGCTTCGGCACCGGCGACCTGTC
>CAZGQB010000303.1:0-3207 GCA_964527055.1 uncultured Sulfuritalea sp. | reverse complement strand
TCAGTTCAATCTGTCTATTTACTACTCGCTCAAACGAATCTCAGAGGCTAAATTTACATTTAACCTTACTGTTATTTCGTGTAAGCACTTGCTTTAACTCATCAGCATCCAGCAGCAGCAGATTCGTTACTTCGCGCTTTCGCACTTCGCTCCGAACTCAGCCAGGATCTTTCAATCCGGACCAGCAATCGCCTCTTCGATTTCGAGACGACTGCCCGCCACCACCTCCAGCACGGCAAGCACCTACACCTATCGGTTGTTTGGTTTTTAAAGATCTTCGCCATTTCGGCGGCTCCGCAATCAGCAGAGAGGGGCGATTATAGGGAGCGTTTTTGGATGTGTAAACCCCCTTCACAATTTTTTTTCGCCCGATAGATAAAAGCCCAGCGCGATGCGGGGTTAGAGCACACCGATATGCGGCACCGAGCCTATATCCGGAAACCGGAATCATCTTTGTGCCGGCGTCGTAGAATCCTTTGCCATGATTCCGTACCCCCTGATTCGGCGTTTACTCTTCGCCCTTGATGCAGAACGCGCCCACGAGTTGACGCTGCGTCTCGTTGCATTGGGCGACTCGCTGGGCAGCGCGAGTGCGGCACCGACAGCTGGCTCACCGGTCGACGTCATGGGACTACGCTTCCCCAACCGTGTTGGACTGGCAGCCGGACTTGACAAGAACGGGACCGCCGTCGACGGGCTCAGCCGCCTTGGCTTCGGCTTTCTGGAAGTAGGAACCGTAACGCCGCGTCCGCAGCCCGGCAACCCCAAACCCCGCCTGTTCCGGCTGCCGGAACACCAGGCCATCATCAATCGCATGGGCTTCAACAATGCAGGAGTTGATGCATTGCTGGAGAAGCTGGCGTCCATCCGCTATCGCGGCATCCTCGGCATCAACATCGGCAAGAACTTCGATACGCCCATTGAGGGGGCCGTCGATGATTACCTGCTTTGCCTCGACAAGGCCTACCGCCAGGCAAGCTACATCACCGTCAATATTTCTTCGCCCAACACCAAGAACCTGCGCCAGTTGCAGGGGGTTTCCGAGCTCGACACCCTGCTGGCAGCGCTCAAGTCCCGTCAAAACGCACTGGCGGACCAGCACGGCAAATACGTTCCGCTAGCGCTCAAGATAGCGCCGGATCTGGAAACTGGCCAGATCATCGACATCGCCGACGCCCTCCGCAGGCATCGCATCGACGCCGTGATCGCCACCAACACCACGCTGGGCCGGGAAGGCGTCGAGTCATCGCCGCTGGCCGCCGAAGCCGGAGGCCTGTCCGGCGGCCCGCTGTTCGAGAAATCCACCGCAGTGATTCGCAGCCTTGCCCGGGCTCTGGCCGGCGAGTTGCCCATCATCGCTGCCGGCGGCATCACCAGCGGTGTGCGGGCGCAGGCCAAGATCGAAGCCGGCGCCGCCCTGGTGCAGATCTACAGCGGGCTGATCTACCGCGGCCCGCAGCTTGTCGCGGAATGCATCGCAGCCACCAGCAACGCGGCACGGCGGTAACATTCACGACCCCCTCTTGCGCAAATACCTTTAAAAGCGAGATAATTTGATCTCCACCAATTTTTGCGGACTACGTACGGCGTTCCGCGCATCATGACCAGCTACCTCTTCATTGTTCTCGGCGCAGTCCTTGTAAACAACGTCGTTTTCGTCCGCATCCTCGGCCTGTGCCCGTTCATGGGCGTCTCGAAGAAGCTCGAAACCGCCACCGGCATGGGTGCGGCGACGACGTTCGTGCTGACCATGGCCTGCGGCGCCAGCTACATCATCGACCGCTGGCTGCTGATACCCAATCAACTGGAATACCTGCGCACCCTGTCCTTCATCGTCACCATCGCCGCGATCGTGCAACTGACCGAACTGGTGATCCAGAAGACCAGCCCGCTGCTGCATCAGGTGCTGGGCATCTACCTGCCGCTGATCACGACCAATTGCGCGGTGCTCGGCATTCCTCTGTTGAACGTTGCCCTGCGCCACAATTTCTTCGAATCGCTCCTGTTCGGTTTCGGCAGCGCGATGGGCTTTACGCTTGCCCTGGTGCTTTTCGGCGGTATCCGCGAACGGCTTGAAGCGGCAGACGTGCCGGTGCATTTCCGCGGCACCGCGATCGCCATGATCACAGCGGGCCTGATGAGCCTCGCTTTCATGGGCTTCGCCGGCCTGGACAAGTACAGGTGATGGCCCAACACGCTCGCAGAACCTGCTGGTTGCCTCCCGCAGGGAAGCGCACGCTTCCTTGGGGCGAACCGGCGCAGGCATAGCCATGCTCGAAGCGATTCTGGTCATGGCGCTGGGCGCCGTCGTACTCGGCGCCGCGCTGGGGTATGCCGCGGTGCGCTTTCGTGTCGAAGGCGATCCGCTGGTCGAGAAGATCGACGCCATCCTGCCGCAAACCCAGTGCGGCCAATGCGGCTTCCCCGGCTGCAAGCCCTACGCCCAGGCCATCGCCAAGGGCGAGGCGGACATCAACTGCTGTCCGCCAGGAGGCGAGGAAGGCATCCACAAACTCGCCGACCTGCTCGGTCGCGAGTTCAAACCGTTATCCGCCGAGCACGGCGTCGAAAAACCGAAGTCGGTCGCCGTCATCGACGAACAGGCCTGCATCGGCTGCACGCTGTGCATCCAGGCCTGCCCGGTAGACGCCATCGTCGGCGCGGCGAAGCAGATGCATACCGTGGTTGCCGTGCAGTGCACGGGATGCGAGCTTTGCATCGCGCCCTGTCCCGTCGACTGCATCCGCATGGAGGTCATTCAGGAAACGGTGGACACCTGGAAGTGGAAGTATCCCGTGATACCCCTGCGGCAGACCGCATGATCGCCAAACTGTTCAACTTCAAGGGAGGCGTCAAGCCCGACTCGCACAAGGATGAATCGGCGACGGCGCCGATCCGCGTCGCGCCGCTGCCCTCGCGTCTGATCATCCCGCTGCGGCAGAGCGCCCGCGCCATGGCGCGCTGCCTGGTGCAACCCGGCCAGGCCGTGCTCAAGGGCGAGGTCATCGCGGCCGCCGAGGGTCCGATGTGTACCGCGGTGCATGCGCCCACCTCCGGCACCGTGCGCGCCATCGAACCACAGCCGGTACCGCATCCGTCGGGCTTGCCGGCCCCGAGCATCGTCATCGACCCCGACGGACAGGACCGCTGGATCGAAAGACGGCCCTTCGACTACCTCGCCGCAAGCGCCCCGCAGACGCGCGACTA
>CAZGQB010000302.1:0-3209 GCA_964527055.1 uncultured Sulfuritalea sp. | reverse complement strand
TGGCGACCATCGCCTTCGGCATGGGCATCGACAAGCCCGACGTGCGCTTCGTCGCCCATCTCGACCTGCCCAAGAGCCTCGAAGCCTATTACCAGGAAACCGGCCGCGCCGGTCGCGACGGCGAACCGGCCGAAGCCTGGATGACCTACGGCCTCAACGACGTGGTGATCCACCGCATGCGCATCGAGGAATCGGTGGCCGGCGAAGAGCAGAAGCGGGTCGAGCGCAGCAAGCTCGATGCCCTGCTGGCCTGGTGCGAAACCGTGGCCTGCCGGCGCGCCCTGCTGCTCAGATACTTCAGCGAGGAAGCCCGGGCCTGCGGCAACTGCGATACCTGTCTTGAGCCGCCGGAACTGTGGGACGGCACGGTGGCCGCGCAGAAAGCCATGTCGGCAGCGCTGCGCACCGGGCAGCGCTTCGGCGCCGGCCATCTGATCGACATCCTGCGCGGCAAGGCCACGGAAAAGGTGCAGCAGTTCGGCCATGCCAATCTGCCCACCTTCGGCGCCGGAGCGGATCTCGACGATGCCGGCTGGCGCTCGGTGTTCCGCCAACTGCTCGCCGCAGGCATGTTGCATGCCGATGCACAGGCTTACGGCGGCCTGCGCCTGACCGATGCGGCGCGGCCGGTGCTGAAGGGCGAGGCGACCCTGTCATTGCGCAAGCAGGCCAGGCGCATGCCCAGTAAAAAGTCGGCGCCGGCGACACGGCGACCCGGCGCCGAGGCGCCACTGGCGGCAGCCGATGCGCCGCTGTTCGACGCCCTGCGCGCATGGCGTGCCGGCCTGGCGCGCGAGCAAGGCGTGCCGGCCTACGTCATCCTGCACGACAAGACCCTGCGCGAACTCGCGGTACGGCGCCCGACCAGTACAAGCGACCTGCTCGACGTGCCCGGCATCGGCCAGGCCAAGGTCGACCGCTACGGCGAAGCCTTGCTGCGGCTGTTGGGCGAACCGATTCCGCCATAGCTGGACCACGGTGCGCGACCTGTGCGCCGCGACAGGATGCAGCACGGATAACTGGCCTGCCGAAAGCACGAAAGCCAGCGTTGACAACATGGCGACGCCAACCCTATAACCCGGCGCGTGGTCCCTTTTCAACCCCAGGAGAAAGCCATGTTCCTCATGCCCCGACTGATTTCCCGCAGCGCCCTTTCCCTCGCCCTGATGCTGGGCGCCGCCACCTGCTTTGCCGACACCTTGCGCATATCGGCCATTCCCGACGAGGCTCCGACCGAACTCCAGCGCAAGTTCAAGCCGCTGGGGGAGTACCTGGAAAAGGAAACCGGACTCAAAGTGCAATTCACGCCCGTCAGCGACTACGCCGCCGTGGTCGAAGGCCTCGCGGCGAAGAAGATCGACCTGGCCTGGCTCGGCGGCTTCACCTTCGTGCAGGCCAAGCTGCGCACCAACGGAGAAGCGCTTCCCATCGTGCAGCGCGCCGAGGACGAGAAATTCACCAGCAAGTTCATCGTGCCGGCCGACAGCCCGGCGAAGGGCGTGGCCGACCTGAAGGGCAAAAACTTCGCTTTCGGCTCCCCCGCGTCGACCTCCGGACACCTGATGCCGCGTCATTTCCTGCTCAAGGACGGCATCAACCCGGACAAGGATTTCAGGAACGTCGCCTTCTCCGGCGCGCATGACGCGACGGTGGCTTTCGTCGCCTCGGGCAAGGCCGACGGCGGCGTGCTCAACGCCTCGGTGATGGACAAGCTGATCGAGAAAGGCGACGCCAACGCCAGACGGGTCAAGGTGATCGCCACCACGCCACCCTATTACGACTACAACTGGACCGTGCGGCCGGGTCTGGACGCCGCGCTGGTGAAGAAGCTGACCGACGCCTTCCTCAAGCTCGATCCGGCCAACCCGGCGCACAAGGAACTGATGGACTTGCAGCGCGCCTCGAAGTTCGTCGCCACCAAGGCCTCCAACTACGATGGCATCGAAGCCGCGGCGCGCAACGCCGGGCTGATCAAGTAGCATCGCAATGCCGGCGCCGCGGCCCGCGCGATGGCGCGCGGGGCTGGCCGGCGGTAGAAACCATGTCCTTCGTCACCCATCAACTCGGCCTGGTGCACGGCAACGGCTTACGTGCCCTGCAGGGGCTGGACCTGAGCCTCGCCCGCGGCGAGCGCGTCGCCGTGATCGGGCCGTCGGGTGCCGGCAAGACCAGCCTGATCCGGCTGCTCGGCTGCGCCCTGCGGCCCAGCAGCGGGCGCGTCGAACTGCTCGGCCACAATCCCTGGCAGCTTTCCCCGGCCGAGCTGCGCCGGCTGCGCGCGCGCATCGGCACCATCCACCAGGCGCCGCCGATTCCGCCGCGCCTGCGGGTGGTGACGGCCATCCTTGCCGGCCGCCTCGGCACCTGGCCGGCCTGGAAGGGGCTGGCCTCGCTGCTCTACCCGGCCGACATTGCCGGGGCGCAGCAGGTGCTGGCGCGCCTCGACCTGGCCGACCGCCTGTTCGACCGCTGCGACCGGCTTTCCGGCGGGCAGTTGCAGCGTGTCGGCATCGCCCGCGTGCTCTACCAGCAGCCCGAACTGATCCTTGCCGACGAGCCGGTGTCGGCGCTCGACCCGACCCTGGCCGATGCCGCCATTGGCCAGATCGTCGCCGATGCCGAGCGGCGCGGCGCCGGCGTGCTGGCCTCGCTGCATGCGGTCGACCTGGCCCTGAAATGGTTCCCGCGCGTGATCGGCCTGCGCGGCGGCGAGGTCGCCTTCGACCTGCCGGCGGCCCGGGTCGACACCGCGATGCTGCGCGAGCTCTACGCCGGCGAAGGCAGCGTGGTTCCTACCCAGGGCAACGATCCGGACTTGCTGCTTGGTCTGGCCGACGCCGAACTGGCGCCGACCGACGCGCGCGTGGTGCATCTCGACAGTTGCCGGGGACGCGGATGACGGTCGCGCCGCCGCTTGCCCTGAGCGATGCCGGGCTCGGGCGCGACCCGGCGGCGCGACGGCGCCTCGGCAATGCCCTGCTCGCCGTGGTGTTGCTCTGGCCGCTGCTGCAACTGGCCGAATTCCGTCCGGCGGTCCTGTTCGAAGCCGGCAACCTGGCCGTGATGAAAGGCTTTCTCGCCGGTTTCATGCCGCCCGCGCGTTCACCCGAATTCCTCGGCATGCTGCTCAAGGCGACGCTGGAAACCCTGGCCATCGCCACCGCCGGCATCACGCTGGCGCTGCTGCTGGCGGCGCCGCTGGCCGTGAC
>CAZGQB010000301.1:0-3219 GCA_964527055.1 uncultured Sulfuritalea sp. | reverse complement strand
TGCTCGGCATGCAGTCCCTGCCCTACGCCGCCGCGCTGGCCTGCGCCCTGCAGTCGCGCCTCGACAACCGGACGGGCTGAGCGCGAGGGCCGCCGCAAAAAGTAGGCATTGGCGCTACGGCGCAGAAGCTCCGGTGAAGCCGTTGGCCCAAAACAGGGATTGACGATGCCCATTATGGGCATTAACATTCCCATAATGGGCATGACGACTAAAACCCCTTCCATGCAGACCAGTCTCGCCGACGCCTTGTTCTCGGGCACGCGGCAGCGGGTGCTGGGTCTGATCTTCGGCCAGCCTCAGCGCAGCTTCTACGCTACGGAGCTGATCGGGCTTACCGGCGCAGGCTCGGGCGCAGTGCAGCGCGAGCTGGCGCGGCTGGCACAAAGCGGGTTGGTGACGGTGCGCCCGCTAGGCAACCAAAAGCATTACCAGGCCAATCCGGATTCGCCCATCTATGCCGAGCTTTGCGGCATTGCGCAGAAGACAGTCGGCCTCGCCGAACCGCTACGCGAGGCACTGGCCCCGTTGGCGAAGAGGATCGCTGCCGCCTTTGTCTATGGCTCGGTGGCCAAGCGGCAGGACACGGCGGCGAGTGACATCGACCTGATGCTGGTCAGTGACAAATTGAGCTACGCCGATGTGTTTGCAGGACTGGAAGAAGTGGGTGCCAGGCTGGGCCGGCCGGTAAATCCGACCCTGATGACCCGCAAGGAACTCGCGAAGCGCATTGCCGACGACAATGCTTTCGTCACGCGGGTGCTGGCGCAACCCAAACTCTGGCTGATCGGTAGCGACGATGACCTCGCCGTTTGAGAACCTCACCGGCTACGGCAAGCCACTGAAAGCAGAGCCGTCGGACGCAAAGGAGTTCGCCGGCCTGGTTCGTTCCGGTCGGGCGCGGCTCAAGGATGCGACCAACGATCAGCTTTCGCTCGAAAGCCGTTTCGATCTGGCCTACAACGCGGCGCATGCACTATGTCTGGCGGCATTGCGCCGGCAGGGCTACCGATCGGGCAATCGCTATATCGTCTTCCAGTTGCTGCCGCATACACTCAGTCTCGGTCCCGATGTCTGGCGCGTCCTTGCCAAGTGTCACGACGTCCGCAACCTCGGCGAGTATGAGGGCGACCTTAGCGTCGACGAACGCCTGGTTGCCGATCTGGTTGCTGCCTGTCGGAAAGTGGCTGCAAAACTCGACACATTGCCGCCTCAATGAACCACACTAAAAATGCTGCAAGGTTTTGCCGAGGCCAGATAGCGCTGTAGTGGTTACCTGGCTTTTGACGCCAGCCTGACGGTTTCGCCGGCAATCATGAAATGGCCGCGGCCGCGGTGGTGCAGGGTGCGCGGGTCCTTGCAGGCCGGGTCGACCCAGGCCTGCTGCACTTCGAGCACGAAGAAGTTGTAGCGGTTCACCAGCCGCGTATCGGCCACGCGGCATTCGAGGCAGGCATAGCACTCGGCGATCAGCGGTGCGGCGACGGTCTTCGCCGGCAGCGGCGTCAGGCCGAAGCGCTTGAACTTGTCCACGCGGCGGCCCGAGGTGTTGCCGCAGCCGACCACCTTGTCCGCGATGTCCGCGGTCGGGATGTTGAGCACGCATTGCCGGGTCGCCATCAGCGCCTCGAAAATCAGGTGGCGGCCGCTGACGAGGCAGCCGACCAGCGGCGGCTCGAATTCCATCATCATGTGCCAGGACATGGCCATCACGTTCAGCTTGCCCTTGTGGGCCGTGCTGAGCAGCACCACGGGGCCCGGTTCGAGCAGGCCGTAGACCTTCGACAGGGGATAGGCGCGCCTGGTCATGCGGCGAGTTTAGCGGTATCGACCGCGGCGTGCGCTGGTATGCTGCCGATCCGTCCGATTCCGCGAGACCCCGACCATGACCGACTTGTTCACCCCGCTCCAGCTCGGCGCGATCGCCGCGCCCAACCGCATCCTGATGGCGCCGCTGACGCGCTGCCGGGCCGGCACCGGCCATGTGCCGACCGCCCTGATGGCCGAATACTATGCCCAGCGCGCCAGCGCCGGGCTGCTGATCGCCGAAGCCACCATGGCCATGGCCGGCAACTCGGCCTTCTGGCATGAACCGGGGATCCATTCCGCCGAGCAGGTTGCCGGCTGGAAGCTGACCACGGATGCCGTGCATGCCGCCGGCGGACGCATCTTCCTGCAGATCTGGCACGGCGGGCGCGCCTGCCACCCGCTGCTCAACGACGGCGCGCAGCCGGTGGCGCCGAGCGCGCTTGCGATTACCGGCGACGAAGTGCATACGCCGCAGGGCAAGCAGCCCTACGTGCTGCCGCGCGAACTGCGCGACGACGAGCTGCCCGCCGTCGTCGCCGGATTCCGCGAGGCGGCCGAGAACGCCAAAGCGGCGGGATTCGACGGCGTCGAGGTGCATGGCGCCAACGGCTACCTGCTCGACGAGTTCCTGCGCGACGGCGCCAACAAGCGCGGCGGTCCTTACGGCGGCAGCGTGGAGAACCGCGCGCGGCTGCTGTTCGAAGTGGTCGAGGCGGTCAATACGGTATGGGGCGGCGACCGGGTCGGGCTGCGGATTTCGCCGCTGAACAGCTACAACAGCATGATCGACAGCGATCCGGTCGGCCTCGCCACCTTCCTCGCCAAACGCCTCAACGATTTCAAGCTGGCCTATCTGCACGCCATGCGCGGCGATTTCTTCGGCCTGCAGAAGGGCGACGTAATGACGCCGATCCGGGCGCACTATCAGGGCGTGCTGGTCGCCAACATGGGCTACTCGCCGGCCGAGGCGGCCGAGGCGGTGGCCGCCGGCAAGGTGGACGCGGTGGCCTTCGGCACGAGTTTCCTCGCCAATCCGGATTTGCCGGCGCGGATCCGGGCCGGCGCGGCGCTGAATGCGCCCGATCCGAAGAAGTTCTACAGCCCCGGTCCGGCCGGCTATACCGACTACCCGACGCTGGCCACGGCCTGATCGGGCAACCGGCGGCGTGACGGCCCCGGTCAGGCCGTCATCTTCTCCCGGCGCCGGGACTTGCCCCTGCCCGTTTCGGAATCCTCGGTCGCTTCATCGTCTGCGTCGCTGAAGCGGACGATATGCACGCCGGCCGGCAGATCGGCCTTGCGGCGGGAAAGCTCCCGCAGCCAGTCGTTTCCGGGGGGTGCGAGAACGTCCATCAGGCACATGGCGCGCCGGGTCATTGTTTTCTCCTTTTCTTACTGGATCAAGTGCGAGGC
>CAZGQB010000300.1:0-3257 GCA_964527055.1 uncultured Sulfuritalea sp. | reverse complement strand
CAGGAGCGCAACCTGATCACCTCGGCCATCGCGCGCATGAACCTGTTCCTGCACGGCTTCGAGGACTTCCGGGTGGCGCGCGGGGACACGCTGGCCGATCCGCAGTTCCTGCAAGGGGATGCCCTGCGCCGCTTCGACCTGGTGCTGGCGAACCCGCCGTACTCCATCAAGCAGTGGAACCGGGTAGCGTGGGAGACCGATCGCTACGGCCGCAACTTCCTGGGCGTCCCGCCGCAGGGCCGCGCCGACTATGCCTTCTTCCAGCATATCCTGACCAGCCTGCAGCCCGCGACCGGCCGCTGCGCGATCCTCTTCCCACACGGCGTGCTGTTTCGCGACGAGGAGCGCGCGATGCGGGCCAAGCTGGTGGACCTGGACCTGCTCGACGCGGTGATCGGGCTGGGGCCGAACCTGTTTTACAACTCGCCGATGGAGGCGTGCGTGGTCGTGTGCCGGACGCGCAAGCCGCCGGAGCGCTGGGGCAAGGTGCTGTTCATCAACGCGGTGGCCGAGGTGACGCGCGAACGCGCGCAGAGCTTCCTGGAGGACGACCACATCGAGAAGATCGTCCGGGCCTACGCCGATTTCACCGAGGCCCCGGGCTTCAGCCACGCGGCGACGCTGGCGGAGATCCGCTCGCACGGTGCAAACCTGAGCATCCCGCTCTACGTGCGGCCCGCGGCCGTGGTGCGGGAACAAGCGGCTGCGTATACGGCGGACCCGCTGCGCGCGGCCATCGCCGGGTGGCAGGCCAGCTCGGAGGCGTTGCGGACGGCGATGGATGAATTGTTTGCGACGATGCGAATAACAGTGACCAAAGAGCCGGAATCATCGTGACAAGTATCGTCAAGACAGGTATAATAATGACAGTTCTCTCCGATGATCGAGAATGCCGGATAGCGCGGAGGACACCGTGATCACCCAACTTCAACTACAAGGCTTCAAATCCTGGCGGGACACCGGCGCCGTCCAAATGGCCCCGCTGACCGGCTTTTTCGGCACGAACAGCTCGGGCAAGACAGCGATCCTGCAATCCTTGCTCATGATCAAACAAACGGTAGAGTCGGCCGACCGGTCGCGGGTGCTGCACACGGGGGATGAGCGCACCTACGTGGACCTGGGCACATTTTACGATGTTGTGCATGGGCATAGCTTGCCGGGAGTGGTTAGCTTCACCGTGAACTGGGCGCTGCCGACGGCGCTGCAGATACTTGATCCAGAACAAGAGAAACGCCGCACGCTGTTTAAGATCCCGGAGTTACGCCTTTCTGCAACGACCGAACATTCGGGCAATGGGGACAGAATCTATGTGCGCGAATTCGCCTACAGCTTCACTCAGGGCAAAACAGCTTACCGCTACGGCATGAAGCTGAAGGACGAAGGCGCCGAAAATGGGCGCAGTAATTATGAGTTGATAGACGAAGGGTATGGCCTCAAGCGGTCGCGTGGTAGGCCCTGGCCCCTGCCGACGCCAGTGAAATGCTACGGTTTCCCCGATCAGGTCAACGCCACCTACCAGAATGCCGGGTTCTTGAACGACCTGGTGTTGTCCTTTGAGCAATTGTTTCAGGGTATTTACTACCTGGGTCCCCTGCGAGAATACCCGCATCGCACGTATGCGTGGGGCGGCGAACAGCCGCAAGATGTTGGCCGCAGAGGCGAGTTGGCTGTTCCCGCCCTCCTGGCAGGTCGCGCACGCGACATCAAGTTGAGTCGGGGCAGGGGCAGACCACGCCAGGCCATTGATGAGCGCATTGCGCAATGGCTGAGCAATCTAGGCTTGATTGACAGCTTTTCGCTGCGGCCCATCGCTGAAAACCGCAAGGAATACGAGGTGCGAGTGCGGCGGTCGCCATCGGCCGCCGAAGTCGCGATCACAGACGTGGGGTTCGGCGTCTCGCAAATCCTGCCGGTGCTGGTGCTGTGTTACTACGCTCCCGAAGGCTCGACTATCCTGCTTGAACAACCGGAAATCCATCTTCATCCATCCGTCCAAGCGGGCCTGGCCGACGTTTTCATTGATGCGATCAAGACCCGGAAACTGCAGATCCTGCTTGAAAGCCACAGCGAGCATCTCCTGCGCCGGCTGCAGCGCCGGATCGCCGAGGCCAGGCTCCAGCCTGAGCAGGCCGCCCTGTACTTTGTCGGCATCGAAGACGGTGCGTCTCGGCTCGATAAGCTGGCCCTTGATCGCTTTGGCAACATCACCAACTGGCCGGAGCGCTTCTTCGGCGATGAGATGGGTGAATTGGTGGCGATGACAGAAGCCGCGATGCGGCGCCAGGCGGAATCCGGCGGAGACGCCGGATGAAGGTCATCGTTGATACCAATGTCGCCGTGGTCGCCAATGGCCGGCAGAAAGCGCCCCGGGCCTCGCCATCCTGCGTGCTGGCATGCGTCGGCCGGCTGCACGACCTGCAATTGCACCACACGCTGGTCGTAGACGATGGCTGGCGCATCCTGCGGGAGTATCTGCGGGAGCTGTCACCGGCCGGGCAGCCAGGGGTCGGCGACGCCTTCCTGAAATGGGTGCTGACCAACCGGGCCAACCCGCGGCGCTGCGAGCAGGCCCACATCACCCCGCGCGACGCTGCGCAGCCGGATGGTGAGTTGTGCGAGTTCCCCGCCGATCCAGCCCTCGCCGGCTTCGATCCCGCTGACCGCAAGTTCGTCGCCGTCGCCCTGGCACACCCCGACCATCCCCCGATCCTCAACGCCGTGGACACCGATTGGTGGCCCTATCGCGCGGCGCTGGCCGGACACGGCGTGCAAGTGGATTTCCTGTGCCCGGACGCCATGCCCGCGACGTTGTAGAAACTCATCGCCGCAAGGATGCTCGCTGAAGACTACCCCCTGCAGACATAGACGCCAGACAACTTGAGGCAAAGAGGATTCTATGCACGTGTCAGGTTAGTGGAGGATAGTCATGGCTAACCGCATACAAAATCAATATGCTCCCGATTACGTATCACCGCCGGGCGAGACGCTTTTGGAGACATTGCAAGCGGTTGGCATGTCTCAAATTGAGCTTGCCATCCGAACCGGCTATCCGTTACAGGTTATCGAGGAGGTCATCAACGGCACGATGCCGATCACCGCAGAAATGGCCTCGACGTACCAGCGCGAATTGGGCGTACCGGCGCACTTTTGGATGAATCGAGATTCCCGGTATCAGAAAGCCAGGGGGCAAGTGTGAAGATGGATGAGGCTCGCTCTGGCTGGCGCACCGTCCGCTTTGGTGACGTCGTCCGCAATGT
>CAZGQB010000299.1:0-3259 GCA_964527055.1 uncultured Sulfuritalea sp. | reverse complement strand
TGAAGCGCATCGGCTACGACAACACCGAGTACGGCATCGACTACAAGGGCTGCGCCGTGCTGGTGGCCTACGACAAGCAGAGCCCGGACATCGCCCAGGGCGTGAACAAGGCCTACGACGACAACCTGAACCAGGGCGCCGGCGACCAGGGCCTGATGTTCGGCTACGCCTGCGACGAGACCCCGGTGCTGATGCCGCTGCCGATCCATCTTTCGCACCGCCTGGTCGAGCGCCAGGCGATGCTGCGCCGCGACGGCCGCCTGCCCTGGCTGCGCCCCGACGCCAAGTCGCAGGTGACGATCCGCTACCAGGACGGCAAGGCGCATTCGATCGACACCGTCGTCGTCTCGACCCAGCACGCGCCGGACATCGAGCTGCCGCAGATCCGCGAGGCCGTGATCGAGGAAATCATCAAGCCCATCCTGCCGAAAGAGTTGGTCAAGGGCGAGATCAAGTACCTGGTGAACCCGACCGGCCGCTTCGTCGTCGGCGGCCCGCAGGGCGACTGCGGCCTCACCGGGCGCAAGATCATCGTCGACACCTACGGCGGCGCGGCGCCCCACGGCGGCGGCGCCTTCTCCGGCAAGGATCCGTCCAAGGTCGACCGTTCCGCCGCCTACGCCGGCCGCTACGTGGCGAAGAACATCGTCGCCGCGGGCCTCGCCAGCAAGTGCCTGGTGCAGATTTCCTACGCCATCGGCGTCGCCGAGCCGACCTCGGTGTGGGTCACCACGCAAGGCACCGGCAAGGTGGCCGACGCCACCATCGCCGAACTGGTGAAGAAGCACTTCGACCTGCGCCCCAAGGGCATCGTCACCATGCTCGACCTGCTGCGCCCGATCTACGAAAAGACCGCCGCCTACGGCCACTTCGGCCGCGACGAGCCGGAGTTCACCTGGGAAGCCACCGACAAGGCGGCGGCGCTGCGGGACGACGCCGGCCTGTAAGCCCATTCGCGGCAAAGGGAAATGGCCCGTTCGCGGGCCATTTTTTTTGCTGCCGGCAAACCTATGGCGCCGCCCTTGGTCAATAATCATCAGGACTCAGGAGAACGACATGCACGATCTGGCAAAGAATGTTCTGGGCGGCGTCCTGCAGCCCTGCAGCACCGACCCGATGACCGGCTTCTTCCGCACCGGCGACTGTCAGGTGACGGAGGAGGATGTCGGCAACCACGGCGTCTGCGTCATCGCCACGGCGGAGTTTTTGGCGTTCTCCAAATCCCGCGGCAACGACTTGTCCACCCCGCATCCGGAATTCGACTTCCCCGGCGTCAAACCCGGGGAGCGCTGGTGCCTGTGCTCCGCGCGCTGGCAGGAGGCCCTGCAGGCGGGCATGGCGCCGCAGGTGGTGCTTGAATCGACCTCGCTCGCCGCGCTGGAAGTGGTGCGCCTCGCCGACCTCAAGCGTTACGCGGTGAAACTCGACCAGGAGAAATGATGAGCGAACTTTACAAATTGTCGGCCAAAGGCATCGACGGCAGCATGCGCTCGATGCAGGACGTCAAGGGCCGGGTGCTGCTGATCGTCAATGTCGCCAGCGGCTGCGGCTTCACGCCGCAATATGCCGGGCTGGAAGCCCTGTGGCGCAAGTACGGCGCGCGCGGGCTGACGGTGATGGGCTTTCCCTGCAACCAGTTCGGCGGCCAGGAGCCGGGCAGCGAGGCCGCGATCGGCGAGTTCTGCAGCCTGACCTACGACGTCACCTTCCCGATGTTCGCCAAGGTCGACGTCAATGGCGAAAACACCCACCCGATTTTCACCTTCCTCAAGAAAGGCGCGCCGGGGGTGCTCGGCACCGAGGGTATCAAGTGGAACTTCACCAAGTTCCTGGTCGACCGCGAGGGCCGGGTGGTCGCGCGCCATGCCTCCGCAACCAAGCCCGAGGAACTGGCAGGCGACATCGAGAAGCTGCTTTGAACGACCAGGGAAGCACTGAATAAGCCGTCACACCGGCGAACGCCGGTGTTTAATGCCATGATTCTTGTGGATTCCGGCTTTCGCCGGAATGACGAAACGTGACTTGATCAGCGGTTCCCTGGCATTGTTCAGGAATCCAGCCGGCCCTTGGCTTCCGGCCGCGGCGCCGGATTCGGCGCCGGCGTTGGGGCCGGCGCGGCCTTCGGCGTCACGTTGACCTTGGCGCCGCCGAGGCTCGTGGTGATTTCGATGACGCCGGACAGGATCCGTTCCCCGGGATTCTTCTGGCAATAGGCGTCGAGCAGGGGAATCAGCACGCTGACGCTGGCCACCACCGGACTGGCCGCCGTGGTGCCGGTGCGGGCATACACGTTGTGGCCAGCGATGAAGCCCTGCGTCCATTCCAGCACCCTGGCGCGCGACTCGTTATCGCCCGCCTGTTTCCATTGCAGCCATTCGCTGCATTTGCGGATGCCCATGCCGGACAGCTTGACGTCGCGCGACTGCGCCTGGGCGTCGTCGGACGGGGCTGCCAACAGAAGCAGTGCGAGGGCAGGAATTACCGCTGCGCTGCGAAGGCGATGGATGTGCATTGTGCGGACAGGACGGAAGTCAAGGGCAGGCGTTATCCTAGCAGCCTCCCGCAAATGTGGGCCCTTCGCGGGCCGGCCGGTTTTGTGGGGCCGGTTTTGCGAGGGCCTGTTTTTTGTAGGGCCGGCTTCAGCCGGCCAGGGCGAAAGCAAGCGGTCCTTGCGCAGGAAATTTGTGGCAGAGTAGCCCGGGTTCGCGAGCGGGTACGGCGTCGCCGCCGCAAAGGAGGAGTGATATGGATAAACGTTATCTGGCAGTGTTTGGTCTGCTCGCCCTGTTGGCATCCGCGCCGGCTGCTGCACAAAGAGTCGGCGCCGGCGCAACGGCGGGCAGCAAGCCGGCGACGCAGAACCGCATGGTGTTCCAGGTCAACGAAGACGATTCGCGCAAGTGGCACACCATCCTGGCCAATCTCAACAACGTGCAGGAGGAACTCGGCAGCGTCGACATCTCGGTAGTCGTCATCGGGCCGGGCCTGGGCATGCTCAAGGCCGACGCGCTGACCGCCAACGGGGTGCAGGACGCGATGGCCGCCGGCGTGCGCTTCGTCGCCTGCGGCAATTCGATGCAGTCGATGAAGCTGACCAGGGACGACATGATCGACGGCATCGCCTATGCCAAGGCCGGCTATGTCGAAATCATGCGCCTGCAACAGCTCGGTTATGCCTATATCCGGCCCTAGTACGGACGTGCGTGCGCTGGTCGACTGGGCGGTGATCGACACCGTCCTGCTCGACATGGACGGCACC
>CAZGQB010000298.1:0-3284 GCA_964527055.1 uncultured Sulfuritalea sp. | reverse complement strand
CGGTGTTTGTCATGAAAAGTTATGTCTCCGGCTGAGCCGGAGACGGTATCCCTTGCGGACGGCGCTGGCGGGACGGCGATTGTGCCGCGGCATCGACGTGATTCCGCTCATGTGGCCTTGCCGCGCCGGGCGATGAAGCGGTCCAGCTGGTTGGCGAAGTTCTGCCGGTCGGCGTGGTTGAAGGCCGGCGGGCCGCCGGTTTCGACGCCGCTGCTGCGCAGGGTGTCCATGAAATTGCGCATGTCCAGCACCTGCCGGATGTTCTCCGCGCTGTAGAACTCGCCGCGCGGATTGAGGGCGAAGGCCCGCTTGTCGATCACCAGCGCCGCCAGCGGGATGTCGGCGGTGATCACCAGGTCGCCGGCGGCTGCCTGTGCGACGATATGGCTGTCGGCGACGTCGAAGCCCTGCGCCACCTGCACCGCGCGAATCCAGGGGGAGGGCGGCACGCGCAGCCACTGGTTGGCGACCAGGATCAGCGGCAGGCTGTGCCGGATGGCGGCGCGGAACAGAATTTCCTTGATCACGCCGGGGCAGGCGTCGGCATCGACCCAGATCTGCATAATGGCAATCCATTGCAAGGGGAGCGAATTATGAACGAAGCCTTCCAGCCGCCCGCCGACGGCCTGGCAGATCTTGCGCCGCCCGAGGCGCAGCGGCTCGCCGCGCGCATGGCGCAGGATGCCTTCACGCGCCTTTTCCGCCTGACGCTGGAAGGCGACGAGGCGGCGTTGCAGGCCGCGGTGGCCGAGATGCAGGGGCGCGCCGGCAACTGGGCGCGCGCGGCGCCGGACGACGATGCGCGCGCGCTGCGCCTGGCCCTGCTGGCCAGCGGCATCGACCAGTGGGCGCTGGCCTATGCGCAGGCCTTCCGGCTCGCTGCGCTGCCCGGCGTCAGCGTCCTGCTCGGCGGCGTGCGCAGCGCGCTGGACGCGGCCGACGATGCGCGCTTCCAGCGCCAATTTGCCGCCATCGAGGCGGCCGAGGGCAATGCCGTCGATTTCAAGATGGAACTGCGGCGCAACATCCATCTTGCCCTGTGGCACGCCATGATCGCCTGCGACGACCGCGCCGAGGCGCAGGCGATCCTGGCCGCGCTGGGCGGCATGCTGCTGGCGCTGGTGACGCGGATGCCGGTGCTGGGCTGGCGCCTGGCGGCCGATGCGCTGGCCAGCATCCAGATGCGCTGCCTGGCGGATGCCGCGGCCGGCACGGACCTCGCCCGCGAAACCACGGAAGGCCTGTTCGTCGCGCTGCGCCAGGCCCTGCCGCGCGAGGTATCGGAGCCGATGTTCGCCCAGGCGAATCAGGCGGTCATCGCCTGGCAGCAGTCGCGGCGCGTGCACTGAGCCTTTGGCGGCGCGGCGCGCACCTTGCCGGGGCCGGATGGATTAGGATGCACGTCCGAAACCTGTTTTCTGGAGAATTTCATGAAAAAGCTGTCGCTGGTGCTGAATGCCGAGCTGGAAATACCCGACGACTGGGAACTGGTCGAGCATCCTTCCGGCATCTACGTGCTCAAGGTCGGCGACCGCTTCGTCGATTTCGACATCACGCCGCTGGTCACCGCGTCCACGGCGCCGGACGCGACCTGGAGCGACGAAGACGGCAAGTTCACCGACGAGATCCTCGACATGGTGACGGGGCTCGATTCGCAGATGGAAATCACCTACCTGCAGTGATGAATGCCGCAAGCCCCCGGGAGCAAAGCCATGCGTAGCGCGATTCCCCTGCTGTGCCTGCTGTTTTCGCTGCCGGCCGCGGCCGCCGGCGATCCGAAACTGGGCAAGCCGCTGCACGACAAGCAGTGCGTGGCCTGCCACGTCAAGTTGCTGGGCGGCGACGGCTCCGCCATGTACACGCGCAAGCCGCGCCTGATCAACAATGCCGTTGCGCTGGGGCAGCGCGTCGCCGCCTGCAGCGCGCAGACCAACGCCGGCTGGTTCCCGGAGGACGAGGCGCACGTCGCGGCCTGGCTGAACCAGGCCTATTACAAGTTCAAGTAGCCGCCGCCGGCCTTGCCGCCAGCGGCCGGCGCCGGTTCGCCGCGGGAGGCTTTAAGATTCGCGCATGGACATCCTGACTCATGCCGTGATGGGCGCTGCGTTTGCCGCCGGTGTCGCGTCCTTTCGACATGACGGCGAAAAGTCGGCGCTGGCGGGACGGCGCCGGCTGGCGGCAGGCATCGGCGCGGCGGCGGGCCTGCTGCCGGATGCCGATGCGCTGATCCAGAGCGGCGGCGATGCGCTGCTGGTGCTGGACTACCACCGCCACTTCACCCACGCGTTGGCCTTCGTGCCCCTCGGCGCGCTGGTCGCGGCGCTGCTGTTGTGGCCGCTGCTGCGGCGCCGGATCGACTTCGTCACGCTCTACCTGTGCGCCCTGGCCGGCTACCTGCCGCATCCGCTGCTCGATGCCTGCACCAGCTACGGCACCCACCTGTGGCTGCCGTTCTCGCAGCACCGCGAAGCCTGGAACCTGATCGCCGTGGTCGATCCCCTATTCACGCTGGCGCTGGCGGTGCCGCTGTTTCTCTACCTGCGCCGGCCGGATTCGCGGGCGCTGCGCTGGGGCCTGTTGCTCGGCGCCTGCTACTTCGGCCTCAGCTTCGTCCAACAGCAGCGCGGCGAGGCGGCGGCGCTGGCGCTGGCGCAGGCGCGCGGGCACCAGGCGACGCAGCTGTCGGTCAAGCCCTCGATGGCCAACCTGGTGCTGTGGCGTTCGCTGTACGTGCATGACGGGCGGGTGCAGGTCGATGCCTTCCACCTGGGTCCGGCGCTGCGCCACTATCCCGGCGCCTCGGCGCCACTGCTCGATGCCGCGGCCACGCAGACGGTGGCCGCCGGCGAGGCGAAGCGCCTGCACGACATCGAACGCTTCCGGGTGTTTTCCGATGGCTTCCTGGTGAACGATCCGCGCCGTCCCGGCTTCGTCGGCGACGCGCGCTACGCCATGCAGCCGACGGCGATCGCGCCGATCTGGGGCCTGGAATGGCGCGGTGCCGGGGCGGCGACGGAATTCGTCAGCCGCCACGAGTTTTCGCCGGCGATGCGAAGCGACTTTCTGGCCATGCTTTTGGGTCGCGACCTTTCCGCGGTCCGATAAACCGTCACCATGCTCGCCTACATCATCCGCCGCCTGCTGTATGCGATTCCGATCCTGATCGGCGTCAATCTGCTCACCTTCGCGCTGTTCTTCGTGGTGAACACGCCCGACGACATGGCGCGCATGCAGCTCGGCGTCAAGCGCGTGACGCCCGAGGCGATCGAGAAATGGAAGGCCGA
>CAZGQB010000297.1:0-3284 GCA_964527055.1 uncultured Sulfuritalea sp. | reverse complement strand
GTTGCCGCCCAGACCTTGCAGGACATCGATGCCGGACATGCCGTAGAGGCGGTCGTCACGGTCGTCTCCACTGAGCACTTCGTCCCGACTGGAGCCGAAACGTACATAGCGGGTGTTGGTCGTGGTACCCCCGCGCTGGATCAGGATCCCATTGTCCTGCCTGGCATCACTCCAGACGATATCCTCGTTGTCGTAGCGTATCGCCCGTATATCCCCTTCGCCGGTACCGATCCGGGTGTCGTAGCGTGCGTCTTCTTTGTTGTAATACTGCTTGCGTTCAAGCAACGCCGCACGGTCGATGAGATACTCGGAAGTGAGTTGCCCTTCTGTGCTCTCTCCCTCCGTCAGATCCAACGCGCCGTTGGTGTTGTGCGCGGCGTAGTCGGCGCCGACGATAGCAAACGGATTCAGTTGCGTCAGGGCATAGCGAATCGCCAAGCCTTCCGGATTGCCCTGCAAAGCACGGCTTGCCCAATCGGCCTGGTAACCGAGGATTGTGAAGGTCCGGCCGTCTCGGGCGGTTTCGAGTTGCGCGAGGTTGGCGTAATAGCCATCCCGCAGATCGATTTGCCCGAACTCGGCGCCCTTTCCCTCACCCCAAGACGTTGTCGGGACGTCCGGACCCAGCAGAATCCGTCGCAGCGCGTCAAGCGCCTTTTCCAGGGAATCGCCTTCGGCTTGACCGCTGCTGCCGAAAAAGCCGAGGCCGGTTCGATTCGAGGCGGATGAGAGAAATGTCTTGATGGTGTCAAGAGTCAGCGTCGGATCGAGTTTCTCGAAAGCCATCATCAGCGCCAGGCTGTCGATGATCAATACCAAGCTGTGGGTGTTGCCGAAATCGCCCTTGCCTTCGAAGTAGTTCGTGAAATTCAGTCCCGGGAGGCGCCCGATCAGGCCTTCGATGTCGGGTTGGTCTTCGATGAATATCGGCTGCGCTTCGGGATGCACACCGGAGTTGGCGACGTGTTCGCTGTCGTTGTTATCAGCATGACCGAAGAGTTGGGTGATCATCGGGTTCGTGCCGGTGCTGATGCCCGGCGAGGAGGGATGACCAAGCCCGTATTCGGCCTTGGCTTGCTTCACCGCCCACTGGTGGCGGGCGTCGAGGTAGAGGTTGTCCGTCGGAAGTGAAGCCCCTGCATTGGCCAGGGCCTTGGCCTGAAGGTAGATCGGATCGTCCATTTCAGATCCGAGCACGCCGAAGTCGGGATCGGCAAGCACGGCGCGGTAGCGCGTCAGGGCGTCGGCCAGCGTGCCGCTTGTTTGCGAGGCCAGGCCCGCCGAGTTGAAGAGGTAGGTGTGTTCCACCCGGTCCGCGTGCAGTTGGGTGAAGGCCTGCGCAAGATGCCCGCCCAGCGAATAGCCCGCGACATTGACGTGAGTTACATTGGCCAGCGCTCCCCCGGGCGCCGTGAGCTGCGCCCACCAGCGTTCCATGGCATCGATCTGGGCAAAGGCCAGGCCCGCGGCATTGATCTCCATGTCGGCGCCCAGCACGTCCCGCGCCCAGTCGCCGCCGTTGGCTTCGCTCTTGTACTCGGTGCTGCGGAAGGTGAGCGTATAGCTGCCCGTTGCAGCGTCGTAGATCAGGGTACCGGAGAAGCCGGAGCCGCCCGCGGCGTCATTTGAGAGGTGGAAGCCGGGTCGGATCTGAAACCGTCTCTCATAGTCCACCGCCTGCTGATTGGTTAGCCGCAGATAACTTTCCAATCGTTGATCACTTGGAAGAAAACGGTTGTTTCCGTCTGACAGTGCCGCTATAAGGTTTGGCTTAATGTCATGGTGTGACTCTGCCGCGATTGCGTGCAGTGCCATTTCATACCATCTGGCGATATCGCTCATTTCAATTCTCCTTGGCGTGCTGATTTTTTGGCTTGAGCACGCGGTTTATAAATGTTGTGTCGGAATACGGGACCGGCATGTATGGATATGGAGGCTTCCCCGTTCCGGGACACACGCCACCCACATTCCAAGCGATGCCAGTTGGCGAATAGCCCTTGCCCCAATTCTTGGTTACTGCGAGCGAAAATCCTCGCTTTAGGGCGAGCACTTCGTTGGTTTCAAGATCTACCACCACGAGTTCTCCTCCAGCCACGCCCAATTGCCGATCCATTTCTCGTTTGATGCCGTACCAATAGAAGGCGTAACGGCTCCGCAGCTCAGCGGTCTCACGCGGAGGTTGCGACCTTTCGATAGTGAAACCATACGGCGATTTGATACCGAATCCGTCGTAACGAAGGAATGGCGGCGACTTCAGTTCGCCCCTTTTTTCAAGATTCGGCTTCTCGAAGATCGGATACTGCGTCGGCCTTGGACCGTGAAAATAGCCCTCGGCGCGCTCGGTATGACCTTCAAAAAAATACGGAGCCTCCAGCACATACCGATCCTGGCCCTCCCGGCCGTTGGGTTCCTCCCTCGGTCGTATCTGATACACCGCCTCGACGTCTTCGACCGTCTTGTAAATGAACTCGCCGGCCTCGGCCTCGCACAGGGCCTTGAAATACTCCTCGCTGCTCATCCCCGGCCGATAGACTTTCTTGTCCCCGTCCGGGATCACGGGACGCGGCAGACTGGGGTTCGGCCAGTATTCCGGATGTGGCTTGCGGCGCAGGCGGTAGAGATTGCAGTCGTCGAGTCCCGGCTTGTTCTTCATGCGACAGTCCAGGTACTTTTCGGGGTCGTAGGATTCCCCGAACTCTTCCCGCCGAGTCGTGTCCAGCGGTGGCAGGAGCGCCGCCTGTACCTTGAAGCAAGACGCGACTTCCTCCGTCGTCATGCTCATGCGCAAGCATTCATCTTCCAGGTCTGCCTTCAGGGTCGTGAAACCACCTGCGCTCACCGTCTCCCTCGCGCGTGCATCGAGAACCTTGAGGCACTGCTCCCGCTCCTTCGGGTCGAGGTCGTCCTTCCACAGCTTTTTCTTGCAACCTGAATACAGTGCCGAACGGGTTGTGCTCGCCCCACCGGCGCTGACCTCCTCATCCTTGTACGTTCCAAATTGGGCCTGTACCGTGAACGTCGTGCATGCAAGAACCAAGGCACCCGTATGGGTCAATCGAGCAATGTTCATGCTGCGTCCCTCCACTCCGTTTCGTTGGTTGCCAGCGACGCTTGACCGCCGTTCCGCCAGTGCCGACTTTTTCGCAAGCCCGACACCAACAGCCCACCATCGCCGGTCGCATAGCCGATCAGCTGATCGTCGCCGGTCGTGCCGGCCAGCAGGGCGGCGCGCAGGGCGTCGCCGTTCCAGACGGTGCCGTCGGCGAATTCGATGGTTTGCAGCC
>CAZGQB010000296.1:0-3309 GCA_964527055.1 uncultured Sulfuritalea sp. | reverse complement strand
ACGGCGCCGACCAGGTCCATTTTCTTGTCCTCGGTTTCCAGCACCGCCGAGGCGGCATTGACCGCCACCGCCGCCATGCCGATGGCGTAGATCAGTTCGGCCGGCGCGGGCAGCGGCGTCATCGCGAACGTTCGATCTGCACGCCGACGCGGCGCACGCCCTTCATGATGCCCATCTTGGCGATGCTGATCTTGACCCAGGGCGCACCGAATTCGTCGAGCAGCAGGCCGATCACGTATTCGCCGAGGGTTTCCAGCAGGTTGAAGTGGCGCGCCGCCAGTTCGGCGCGGATGCGCTCGATCACCGCGTCGTAGCGGATGGTCTGCTCGATGTCGTCGTTCTGCGCGGCGGCGTCGGGCACGCCGAAGGTGAGGCTGATTTCCAGCGTTTGCGGCGCCGCCTTCTCGCGTTCGAAAATCCCGACGTGGGCCTCGACCCGCATGTCGTCGATGAAAATGAAGTCCATCCAGCCTCCAGTAGAATTGCGGACATTCTATGGATTCCGCGCTGAACCTGCTCGTTTCCGCCGTGCTGGGCTACCTGCTCGGCTCCGTGCCCTTTGCCGTGATCGTCTCGCGCGCCTTCCGCCTGGCCGATCCGCGCAGCTTCGGCTCGGGCAATCCGGGCGCGACCAACGTGCTGCGCAGCGGCAGCAAGGCGGCCGCCCTGCTGACGCTGCTCGGCGACGCGGCCAAGGGCTGGCTGGCGATGTTCATCGCCGCGAAAGTCGGCGCCGGCGACACGGCGGTCGCGGTGGCCGGGCTCACCGCCTTCCTCGGCCACGTCTTCCCGGTCACCCTCGGATTCAGGGGCGGCAAGGGCGTGGCGACGGCGCTGGGGGTGCTGCTGGGCTTCTCCGCTGCGCTGGCGGGGTTCACCGCGGCGGTCTGGCTGGCGGTGGTCGTGTTCACGCGCTATTCGTCGCTGGGGGCGCTGGCGGCGGCAGCGGCGGCGCCGTTTCTCAGCTGGTGGCTGCTGGCCAGCGGCGAAACCACGCTGACCGTCACCCTCATGTGCGCCGTGCTGATCTACCGTCACAAGAGCAACATCCGCAAGTTGCTGGCCGGCAGCGAAGGCCGCATCGGCGGCCCGAAATCGCCGCCGGCGAAAAACGTATAATTTTTCCTTCAGTCTGAAGCAGGACAAGACCGCATGGATGATCTGGACTTCATGGGCACGCCGCCGGCGAAACCGGCGCCGCCCCCAAAACCCGCCGCCGCGCCGGCGGAGCCGGCGTCGCTCTACGAACCCCGGCTGGCGCTGGAATTCTTCAAGCTCGGAGGCAGCCTGGAGCAGTTTCCCGCCGGCCGGCAGATCTTCGCCGAAAACGACAAGACGGGCGGGCTCTTCTCCAAGGGCGCCCGCATCTACCTGCTGCTGGATGGCGACGTGATGCTGACCCGGGGCGGCAAGCCGCTGGACCTGGTGCCGCCCGGCGAGATCTTCGGCGAGATGGCGGCGATTGCCGAAGCGCCGCGTAGCGCGACGGCCACCGCGCACAAGAATTGCCGCGTGCTGTCGCTCGACGAAAAGCAGTTCCAGTCCGCTTTGCAGAAAATGCCCGAGTTCGCTTTGATGCTGATGAGCGTCATGGCCCAACGCCTGCGCCGCGGCGTGGCGCGGCTGGCTGCTGCGAAAAAAACCGCGGTCGAGGTGCTGGAGCACAGGAACACGCTGGACAAAAAAATGCTGGCCGAGTTGCAGCGCGCACTCGGCGACCCCAAGCCCTCGACTGCCGCCGCCGGCAAGACAGTGGTCACCAAAGGTGCGGTGGGCGCCTGCATGTTCGTCGTGACCAAGGGCCGCATCGCGATATCGGTCGACGGCAGGGTGATCGAACATGTCGGGCCGGGCGGCGCCTTCGGCGAAATGGCGCTGGTCGAACGCTCCGGTCGCTCGGCCACGGCGACGGCTGAAACCGACAGCGCCTGGCTGCTGGTCGGCAAGGATGACTTCGTCGAAATGGTCAGGGCGCGGCCGGCCTTCGGCATCGCGCTGATGCGCTCGATGAGCGCGCGCGTGCTGCACATCGGCAAGCTGCTCGGCAGCTAGCGGAGTTCGTCGAGGGGCCAGCGCGGACGCACCGCGAAGGCGCCGCCGCGTGACGGTACCTCCCGCTGCAGCAGGCGCTGGCTGCCGGCAAAGGCGATCATCGCACCGTTGTCGGTGCATAAATCCAGCGCCGGATAGAACACCCGCCCGCCGATCTTCGCCATGTCACGGTCCAGCCGCTGGCGCAGGCGCCGGTTGGCGCCGACGCCGCCGGCCACCACCAGCGCGGAAAGCCGGCTTTGGCGACACGCCGCCACGGCCTTGAACGCCAGTACTTCGGTCACCGCTTCCTGGAATTCCGCGGCGAGGTCGGCGCGGTCCGCATCCGAAAGTTCCCGCGCCCGCACGGCAGTGAGCACCGCCGTCTTCAGCCCGGAAAAGCTGAAGGACAAGTCGCCGCTGTTGAGCATCGGTCGCGGCAGCTTGAATCGTCCCGAAGCGCCCGACTCGGCCAGCTTTGCCAGCGCCGGCCCGCCGGGGTAGCCGAGACCCAGCAACTTGGCGGTCTTGTCGAAGGCTTCGCCCGCCGCGTCGTCGAGCGATTCGCCGAGCAGTTCGTAGTCGCCGACGCGCGCCACGCGCATCAACTGCGTATGCCCGCCCGATACCAGCAGGGCGACGAACGGAAAGCAAAGCTTCAGTGCAGACTCATGCCCGCTTGCGGGCGTGATGTCGGAACTAAAAGCATTTGCTTCGTCGGCCAGTAGCGGCGACAGCAGGTGGCCTTCGAGGTGATGCACCGGCAGCGCCGGCACAGCCAGCGCCATGGCCAGTGCCTCGGCGAAACTGGCGCCGACCAGCAGCGCGCCGGCCAGCCCCGGCCCCGCTGTGTAGGCGACGGCATCGATGTCGCGGCGCGTGCAGCGCGACTCGGCCAGCACGCTTTCCAGCAACGGGATCAGGCGCCGGATGTGGTCGCGCGAGGCCAGTTCCGGCACCACGCCGCCATAGACCTCGTGCATCGCGACCTGGGTATGCACCGCATGGCCGAGCAGGCCGCGCCCGGTATCGTAGAGCGCGACGCCGGTTTCGTCGCAGGAGGATTCGATGCCGAGCACTATCATCGGCGGCATTCTACCGGCTGACTATAATCGCCCCGGAACCCCCCTCCCGAAAGTCGGCGCCGGCCACACGGCAATCCGCAACAATCGCATGACAAAGAAGATCCTGCTCCTCTGCCACGACTTGACCACGCGCCTGCGCCTGACGCATGCCTGGTCGGCGGCCGGCGTCACGATGCTGAAGCGGAGCGACGCC
>CAZGQB010000295.1:0-3320 GCA_964527055.1 uncultured Sulfuritalea sp. | reverse complement strand
CGATCTCGGTGGTGTGCGCATCGTCGATACTGAAGGCGGCAACTTCTGCGAGCGGCAGGTCGATGCCTTCGGCATCGCCATGGGTTGAGCCATCCCCCCGTCCCCCTTCCCGGGGGCGAAGGCAGGGTTTCGCAGAGCACTGCTCTGCGCTGCCGTAGCCGGCTGGCTGTGCAAAGCCAGCCGTGGGCGGGGGGCTACTGGTCAGGCGCTGCGCGCCAATTGCACGAGGGGGCTCGTAAGCCGGGAATCCCGTGCCGCCCTTGCCCTCGGGGAAAAACTCGAACAGGAAGCGGCCGAGGTGGTAGTCGTGGGTCGAAGGCAGCGCGCCGCAATCGAACAGCAGGCGCGCCGCGGATTTTCCGGTTTCCGCGCAGGCGGCTTCGAGCGCCTTGGTCTCGGGGCGGTTGCGATCGGGCTTGTAGATCAGTTGCGGCAGGATGGGCCGGAACTCGGCGGGCAGTTGGCCGTGCTTGAGTTCATCGACCATGCGCTCGATGGCCGCCGTCTGCTGGCGCTTCTTTTCCAAACCGGCCAGCGCTGCCTGCAGGATTTCGGGCGGCGCCTTGCGGAAGCGGCCGCGGCCCTTGCGGTGGAAATGGATCGGTGACGAATGCAGGCGCAGCAGCACCGCCGCCGCCTGCACGGAATCCGGTTTGGCGCCATGGTATTCGGCGGCGAGTTCCTCGAAGGCGAACTCCTGTTCGCCGCAGACTTCCCAGAGGAAATCGATGTCGATGCCCTCCGCTTCGGCCTCCGCGCGGTCCAGCAGTTCGCCGGGTGCCGGCGTCGCGAAGCGCAGCAGGATGTTGGCCGCCTTGACCTTGCTGCGCTTGCCGGAGGCAAGCTCAATCTGCAGCGAGGTCACGTTGTCGGCCAGCACGCTGCCGGCACGGAAGGCACCGTCCTCTTCAAACAGGACATTCATGGGGGAGACCCCGGCAGGGGATGTGAGCGGGAAACGAGGGGGCGAATTATACCGGCCCGGCCGTGGCGAGCAGGACAGTGCTGGTCAGGCGATAGCCGCTCGACACGGCGTACGGCGTCAGCTCTTCGGCGACGGCCGCGGCCAGCGCCTGCTGTTTTTCGGCAGGCAGGCGCGAGAGGCTTTCCGCCGCGCCGCCGGCGAGATCGAGAAAGCCCTGCCAGTAGGCGGCGGCATCGGCGAACCCGACCGTGAAGCGATGGGGCCGGATCTCGATGTCGCAAAAGTCGGCACCGGCGAGACGGCGATCCAGCTCGCCGGCCTCGCCAAAGCGGAAAATCGACGGCCGCGCCACCCTGGGCGGCGGCAGCAGGCGGCGCATGCAGGCCAGCGCGCACTCGACCAGCGGCACTTCGTCGGCAGCGCCCCAGACCGACAACGCCAGTCGTCCGTGCGGCGCCAGCACGCGGCGGATTTCACGCAAGGCCGCCTGCTCGTCGGGGAAGAACATCAGGCCCAGGCCGCACAGCACGCGATCGAAACCGGCAGCGACGAAGGGCAGGGCCTCGCCGTCGGCAGCGACCCGTGGCAGGTCCGGACAGCAGGCGAGTTGCCCCTCGCTGATGTCGCTCGCGATCGCTAGTCCATCACCGCCAATTACAGCGCCGGCGCCACGCGCCAGCATGCCGGGGCCGCTGGCCAGGTCGAGCACGCGCTGGCCCGGTTCGAGTCGCGCCGCGGCGAGCAGGGCTGCCGCGAGTTCGCTGCGCGCGCCCGCGGCAGCCAGGTAGCGCGGGCCGAGCCGGTCGTAGCCGGCGCGCTCCAGGCGCTTGAACTGCTTCGTATCGAAACTCATGGCAGCGGGGCTTCCTGGCGCGCGGAGGCGGCCTTGAGCAAGTCGACGCTATACACCGCCAGCCCGATCCAGATCGCGGCCAGGCTCAGCATGCGCTGCATGTCCAGCGCTTCGCGATAGACCAGCACGCCGATCAGGAAGGCGATGGTCGGCGCCAGGTACTGCAGGAAGGCGATCCGGGAAAGCGGCAGGCGCCGCGCGGCGATGGCGAACAACAGCAGCGGAATCGCGGTGACCGGCCCGGTGGCGATCAGCAGCAGGTCGCCACCCGACGGCAGGCCGCTGCCGCCGAAATGGCCCTGCCCGCTCCAGGCCAGCCAGCCCAGCCAGGCCAGCGCCGGGGGCATCAGGCAGACGGTTTCGAGGAACAGGCCGCTGGCGGCGTCGAGCGGCAGCTGCTTGCGCAGCAGGCCGTAGATGCCGAAGGTGCCGGCCAGCACCAGCGCGATCCAGGGCAGGCCGTCGGCGCGCGCCGCCTCGATGGCGACGCCGGTTGCGGCGCAAAGCACGGCGACCCATTGCAGCCGGCGCATGCGTTCCTTCAGCACCAGCACGCCGAGCGCGACGTTGAGCAGCGGCAGCAGGAAGTAGCCGAGGCTGGTTTCGACGATGCGGCCGTTGTTAACGCCCCAGACGAAAGTCAGCCAGTTGCAGATCACCAGCGTCGAGGCCAGCGCGATTTTGGCCAGTTGCGCCGGAATGCGGGCGATCCGCAGCGCGTCGGCGAAACCGCGGCCGAAGCCGAGCAGCGCAGTCATCAGAAGCATGGCCCAGACCACGCGATGGGCGATGATTTCGACGGCGGGAACCGCGGCCATCTGCTTGAAGAAGATCGGCACCAGGCCCCAGATGACATAGGCGCTGATGCCGGCGAGGATGCCGGTTCGCGTGTTTTCGGGCGTCGCGGCCGGCTGCGCTGGATTCACAGCGAATCGGCGAGTCCGGCGAATTCGATGATCGGGTCGAGGACGTCGTTCCAGCGGGTGAAGCTGTGGTCGCCGCCGGCCAGCACGGTCTGCCGCGCGCCCAGATAGCGGCGCACGGCCTGGCGGTAGTCGAGGGTTTCGTCGCCCTGTTCCACCAGCAGCCAGAAGCGTTCCGGCTGCACCAGGACCGGGATTTCGATGGCGCGCAGCTGCTCGACGTGGTCCAGGGTGAAATCGAAGCTCTCGCCGGTGTAGAGCCAGGTTTGCGGGCCGATGTATTTCTGCAGCGAAAGGTGCGCGACGACCGCCGGGTTGACCAGCACCCCCCCGAGGTCGAAGGTCTCCGCCAGATACGTGGCGTAGTAGCCGCCGAGCGAGGAGCCGACCACCGTGGTGACGCCGTGGCGGCGGATCAGGTCTTCCGCCAGCGCGATGGCGTCCGCCGGTGCTGCCGGCAATTGCGGTGCGAGGAACTTGTCGCCCAGGCCCAACTCGCGCATGCGCTGGCCCAGCGCCTGCGCCTTGTGCGAATGCGGTCCGCTGGGAAATACATGCAAATACAGAATCAAGGAGCGCTCCAATCGACGATGCCCATCTGCCAGGAGACGAGGACGAT
>CAZGQB010000294.1:0-3321 GCA_964527055.1 uncultured Sulfuritalea sp. | reverse complement strand
TACATCAAAATCTCCTTGAAACCTCCCTCTCCCCGCGATGCGGGGAGAGGGTTGGGGTGAGGGGCGCTTGAACACGCCGAATTGCATCGCACGGTGGGCCAAGGCCCACCCTACGACGCTCCCTCTCCCGACGTGCGGGTGCCCGAAGGGTATGCAAACCTGAGAGGGTTGGGGTGGGGGCGTACCTCGCCGCACCGATTCGCAATACACATTGGGCCGCGAGGCACGCAATTCGCTGGGTTGCAGGGTGGGCTGTAGGGTGGGCTTCAGCCCACCAATCAAACCATCGCGACGAGGATGACACGCACGCGAGTTGGCGCACGGTGGGCCAAGGCCCACCCTACGACGCTCCCTCTCCCGACGTGCGGATGCCCGAAGGGCATGCAATCCTGAAAGGGTTGGGGTGAGGGGTGGAATGCGACGGATGTCGCGTTCGTCATCGCTCCTACGCACGTGCATCGCTCTTCCCGCCGGGCATCACCAGCAACTTGTCCTTCATCTCGAGCAGGCGCTGCACCTTGCCGCCGAGCGCCATCAGGTTCTGCAAGGTCTGCGGCGACAGCTTGCGCACCTCGGCGAACCATTCGGTCATCTGTTCCATCAGTTCGTACATCTCGCGCATGCGTTCCTGCGCGTGGCGTTCTTCGGCGGATTCGGGCTGCTCCAGCAGGGCACCGCGCAGGGCCGAGAGCGTCGGTTCCACTTCGCGCCGCTGCCGTTCCTCCGCCAGGGTCTTGAAGATGGTCCAGACATCGCCGGCGGCGCTGAAGTAATCGCGGCGATCGCCCGGCAGGTGCTCGAGACGTACCAGGCGCCAGGCCATCAGCTCCTTCAGTCCCATGCTGACGTTCGAACGCGACACGCCGAGCTTTTCGGTGATGTCGTCCGCATGCAGGGGGCGGTCGGAAACGAAGATCAGCGCGTAGATCTGGCCGACGGTGCGATTGACGCCCCAGCGGCTGCCCATTTCGCCGAAGTGCAGGACGAAGCCTTGGGTCAGGGGTGGCAGATTCATTTCCGTAATTTCAGGAATTATTGAAATCAAGGAAAATGCTACGCCTGACAAGGGCTTGAAGCAAGCGGTTGGCCCAGGCCAGCCCTGCTGTCCTCGCCCCCGCCGGGCCGGGCGGTAGAGAATCAGGGGCGTCCCGTCCCCCCGGAGAACCCATGGCCGCTCCCTTCAATCCGGTGATCTTCGTGCCCGGCATCCTCGGCACCGAATTGCGCGACACCTATCCGGTCGATCCGCGCACGGTGTTTTCCTCGCGCACGATGATGCCGATGATGGACAAGCTGACCGAGGACTACGAGCGCATCGCCCTGCATCCGGACGATCGCCGTTACGAGCGCGTGGAACCGGCGCGCGTGCAGGAAGACCGCGTCATCTCGATGATCTACGAGGAGTTCATCCTCGAACTGCGGCATTCGCTGTCGAAGGACCCGCATCGGCCGGTGCCGGTCTATCCGTTTCCCTACGACTGGCGCCAGCCGCTGGAAGCCAGCGAGGACAGGCTCGAAGCCTTCATCGACGAAGTGCAGAACCGCACGGCCCTGATGCGCCATTACGCCGGTAGCCCATGGAAAAAGACGCGCAAGGTCAATCTGGTCGGGCATTCGATGGGCGGCTTGATGATCGCCGGCCTGTTGGCGCGCAAGCCTGATGTCGCCAAACGCATCGGCAAGGTCGCGACCATCGGCACGCCTTACCAGGGCTCGGTCGAAGCCATCGCCAAGATCTGCATGGGTACCTCCACGCTGGGCGCCGACGGTTCGTCTTCGCGCGAACGCGAAGCGGCCCGCATGACGCCCTCGCTGTATTACCTGTTGCCCTCTTTCAAGGGTGCGGTGGAAAAGGATGCAGTCGATCTGTTCGACGCCGGCAGCTGGCAGCTCGGCGTGCTCGAAACCCTGAAGCGCTACCTCAATACCTATTCGGTGAAATTCGAAGGCAATGCGAGCATCGTGCAGGCCCGCGCCTTGTTGACGGAAATGCTGGAACCGGCGGAAGCGCATCGCAGGCGCATCGAAGCCGTCGGCGGCGTGCCGGGCGATCTCGGTGCCGACAACTGGCTGGCCATCGCCGGTATCGGTGCCGAAACGCGCACCAGCGTCGGCGCGGGCAAGACGCCGGAGGGCAACCCCTTCTTCGACTTCCCGGAACCAAAAAAAGACGGTGGCGACAATACCGTCCCGCTCGCCGGCGCGCGCCCGACCTTCCTCGAAAGCAAGCAACTCGTCGCCGTCTCGCGCAGCGATTTCACCTTCGGCGAAATCGGCAACCGCCTGCTGAGTTCCGGTATCGGCCTGCATGCCTCGTTGCCGGCGATGAATCTCGTGCAGCGCCTGGTGGTGTCGATGTTCCAGGGCGACCTGGAAGGCAACCCCGGCGGAAGGCCGATGCCGGGCGTCACGCGTGAGCAGTGGTCGCCGCCGCACAAGCTCAGGATCAATTGAATTCACCCTCTCCCCGCATGGCGGGTGCCCAAAGGGCATGCAAAGCTGAGAGGGTTGGGGTGAGGGGCGTGCTTCGTTTCGACGATTCGCAAGACACATTGGGCTGTAGGGTGGGCTTAAGCCCACCAAAAAAAGCCCTCGCGATGAAGATCACACGCGCGCGAGTTGGCTCACGGTGTGCCGTAGGGTGGGCCGTAGGGTGGGCCGTAGGGTGGGCTTAAGCCCACCAAAAATCCTCGCGATAAAGATCACACGCGTGCGAGTTGGCTCACGGTGGGCCGTAGGGTGGGCTGTAGGGTGGGCTTAAGCCCACCAAAAAACCCTCGCGATGAAGATCACACGTGCGCGAGTTGGCTTGCGGTGGGCCAAGGCCCACCCTACACACGCTATTCTTGCCGCATCTTCCACGGAGAATCGCGCATGAAAGTCAAAGCCGCCGTCGCCTTGAAGGCCGGAGCGCCGCTCAGCATCGAAACCGTCGACCTGGAAGGTCCGCGCCATGGCGAGGTGCTGGTCGAGATCAAAGCCACGGGCGTCTGCCATACCGACGAGTTCACGCTCTCCGGCGCCGATCCCGAAGGCTTGTTTCCCGCCATCCTCGGGCACGAAGGTGCGGGCATCGTCGTCGATGTCGGCCCGGGCGTGACCTCGCTGAAGAAAGGCGATCACGTCATTCCGCTGTACACGCCGGAATGTCGCCAATGCGAGTACTGCCTGAATCCGAAGACGAACCTCTGCCAGGCGATCCGCAGCACGCAGGGGCAGGGCCTGATGCCGGATGGCAGCAGCCGTATCTCGCTCGACGGAAAACCGGTGCTGCATTACATGGGCACCTCGACCTTCGCGAACAACACCGTCGAACCCGAA